>CALMQC010000371.1 GCA_937871895.1 uncultured Roseateles sp.
CCAACACTCCGGCGGCCAGCCCGCGCCAGCCGGCATGCGCACCGGCCACGCCGCCTGGCGCCTTGAACAGCACGGGCAGGCAGTCGGCCACCAGGATGGCGACGGCCAGGCCGGGATCCGTGCAGACGGCAGCGTCGGCCTCGGGTCGGGGCTCGGTCAGCAGGCTGGGCTGCAGCCGCACGACCTGGGTCCCATGCACCTGGCTCAGAAACACCGGCGGCGCGCCCAGGTGGGCCGCCAGCGCCGCCTGGTTGGCCCGCACGTCGCCTTGCCGCCAGCCGAGGTTGAAGCCCAGCCCGGTCTGGCAGGCGCGCACGCCGGCCCAGTCGGGGCGCAGCCAGTCTTCAGCCTTCAGCATCGGGGCAGTGGCTTGGCTGGGTCTTGGCAAAGGCGTCGAGCCGCATGCAGGACTCGAACACCAGCATCACCCGCGGCACATGGTCCAGTTGGGCGTCAAAGCGCCGGGCGTTGAAGATCTGCGGCACCAGCAGGCAGTCGGCCAGGCTGGGCTCGTCGCCCCAGCAGAAGCGGCCCGCCGTTTGTGCCAGCCGTCGCTCCACGGTGGCCAGGCCGGTCTCGACCCAATGGCGGTACCAGCGCGTCTTGTCGTCCTCGCTCAGCTTGAGGTCGTTCACCAGATAGCGCAGCACGCGCAGGTTGTTGAGCGGGTGTATCTCGCAGGCGATGTCCTGCGCCAGCGCGCGCACCTGGGCCCGTGCAAAGGGGTCGCGCGGCAGCAAAGGCGGCTCGGGGTGAGTTTCGTCGAGGTACTCGATGATCGCCATCGACTGCGTCAGCCAGCGGCCATCGTCCAGCTTCAGGGCCGGCACCAGGCGCGAGTTGGCATCGCTGGCAAAGGGCTCGGCAAAGTGCTCATTGCGGCCCAGGTGCACGGGCACGTAGTCATAGCTCAGGCCCTTGAGGGCCAGCGCAATGCGCACCCGGTACGAAGCCGAGGATCGGAAGAAGTTGTGCAACTGCATGGCCCCGATTCTGGCCTCCTACACTGGCCGCATGTTGATCCGCCACAAGCACTGCCCCGCCTGCGGCACGGCGGTGGACTACCGGACGCCCGAGGGCGACGGCCGCGAGCGCGCCTGCTGCCCGGCCTGTGGCGCCATCCACTACCAGAACCCGCTGTGCGTGGTGGGCACCCTGCCCGTGTGGGACACGCCCGCTGGCCCGCAGGTGCTGCTGTGCAAGCGCGCCATCGAGCCGCGCCATGGCCTCTGGACCCTGCCCGGCGGCTTCCTGGAGCTGGGGGAGACCACCGCCGCCGGTGCCGCCCGCGAGACCGATGAGGAAGCCGGCGCGCAGATCGAGCTGGGCCCGCTCTACACCCTGCTCAATGTGGTCAAGGTGGGCCAGGTGCACTTCTTCTACCGGGCGCGGCTGCTCTCTCCCGTGTTCAACCCCGGCCCCGAATCACTCGAAGCGCGGCTCTTTGCCGAGCACGAAGTACCCTGGGAAGAGATTGCCTTCCGCACCTCGCGGGTCACGGTGGAGCGCTTCTTCGAGGACTACCGCGCAGGCCGGCCGATGAGCCTCTACGCGGCGGATATCGCTTAGCGGCCGCGCAACACCCGGGCCGGCAGCAGCACCAGTGCCGCCAACAAGGCAAACACCGCCGTGACGGTGATCCCGAGCAGCCGGAAGGGCAGCAACAGCAGCCACACCACCGGATAGAGCACCAGTGCCAGCAAGGCCAGCGGCCAGCACAGCACGAAGAGCACGCACCACAGCAGAAATCCGACCACGTCACACCTCCTCGAAGGGATGGCGTGATTGCAGCGCGCGCCGGCTGTGATGTCGCAGCCGATGCGACAGAACGTCGTCAGGGCTTGATGAACGCGTAGAAATTGGCATCACGCCGGGCGAGGAAATCGGGAGTAAACCCCAGGGAATGCCCCGCGCCGTTGTAGATGGTCAGCTCCACATTCGCTCCGTCAGCCACCAGCCGCTTGTTCATCTCGGTGGCGTTGAGCACCGGCACGATCGGGTCGGCGCTGCCGTGCTCCAGATACACCTTGCTCACGCTCGGCAACATCGGGAAGTGCAAGGCCGAGGCTGCGATCATGGCCTGGCGCGATTGCTCGGCCGTCTTGCCATTGAAGAACTGGCACTTGTAGGTGTCGCCGTAGGCGGCGGCGGCGTCAGCGCGGTAGAAGTCCACCGGCGCCGCTTCAGCTTGCACCACCCGAACCCGCGGGTCGCGTTGGCCCAGCAGCAAGGCCACGCCGCCCCCGCGGCTGCCGCCGCGCACCATCAGACGCGAGGTATCGGCCAGCGGCTCGATGCTTTGCAAGGCACTGACCAAGGCCATGGCGTCATCGGCGGCGCCGTCAAAGGCGTCGCAGACATCGCCGCCCGACTTCCAGGTACGCCCCGCAAACTGAATCGCGCGCCCCCGGAAGGACGGCATCACGAAGATCGCGTCTCGCGGCTGGCCGCGCTGCCAACGCAGTACCTGGGCGACGTCAAGCGGTGGGGTGTCGTCTGGCCAGCCGTCCAGCTCCACCAGCACCGGGAACTTGGCGCCGACACGCACCGTCGGCACCGTGATCGCACCGTAGTGATCCACGCCGTTCACCGTGTGCCGAACGATTCGTAGCGTGTGGAGGCCGTCGGAGGTGTCTTCATGCACCACGGAGACATTGCGCGCAGACCGGTCCCGCGCGTTGATCGACTGCGCCACGGCGGCAATCTGAGCCTGCGTTGCGGGCGCGAACTCAAAGCCACTCGGCGCTGCTGCGGCCCCTGACGAGGAGCTTCCTCCGCCACCACAGCCGCTCAGGCCCAGCACCAAAGCGCCGGCCAGGGTTGCCAAACTGCGTCGTCCGATCTTTTCCAAAAGGCTCATGTCCCTGAATTCCTTCTTGCCGTTGTGGTTGGCCCAGCGCGTGGGCGAGGGATGGTAGCCGCCGGCACGCTCTCTAACGCCGCTGGGCGCGACGGCGCGGCCCGCCGGTGCCGACAATGCAGCGCCATGCCGCGCGCCCGCCGCACCGACCGCTTCCACGTCTACGTCGTGCTCCTGGACGACCAGGTCTGGAACGAGCCCTCGTACCGGAAAGCCAACCCCGACAAGGAGCTGCTCAAGCCCTGCCTGTATGTGGGCATGACCGGCCTCGACCCCGACCTGCGCTTTGACCGCCACATGGCCGGTGTGCAGGCCAACCGCTTCGTGCTCAAGTACGGCGTGCGGCTGCTGCCCGAGCTCTACGAGGTCTACAACCCCATGCCCTACGCGGCCGCGCAGGAGATGGAGGTGGAGCTGGCCATCGGCTTGCGCGAAGCGGGCTACGGGGTGTGGCAGGCCTGAGGATTTGCGGGCAGGCCCTCAGAGGTGGCTATGCTGTTGGACCGCCGGCAAGGCAAGCTCTGCCGCCTTAACTTCAGCCCCAACAACCGGAGACCCCGCATGACTGCCCGCACCACGCCCCCCTTCCGCGCCGACCACGTTGGCAGTTTCTTGCGCCCGTCCTACCTGCTGGAAGCGCGCGACGCCTTCTTCAACAAGAAGACGATCAACGCCGAGCAACTGCGCGCCGTGGAAGACCGCGCCATCACCGAGATCGTCAAGTTCCAGCAGGACGTGGGCCTGCAGAGCATCACCGACGGGGAATTCCGCCGCACCTATTTCCACATCGACTTTCTCGACCAGTTGGGCGGCGTGAAGACCGACATCCCCGTCACCATCAAGCGCCCCGATGGCACCGAAGAGCTGGCCCCGCCGGCCATTCGTGTCATCGACACCGTGCGCCATGTGAAGGACATCCAGCTGGCCGACTTCAACTACCTGAAGAGCCAACTGGCCCCAGGGATGACGCCCAAGGTGACCATCCCCAGCCCCACCATGCTGCACTTCCGCGGCGGCCGGGCGGGCATCAGCAAGCAGGCCTACCCGGAGCTGGACCCGGTCTTCTACGACGACGTGGCCAAGGCCTATGGCGACGAGCTCAAGAGCCTGTACGACGCCGGCTGCCGCTATGTGCAGATGGACGACACCAACATGGCCTACCTGTGCGACGAGAAGATGCGCGAGGCCGCGCGCCAACGTGGCGACGACCCCAACGAACTGCCTCACCGCTACGCCAACTTCATCAACAAGGTGGTGGCCCACAAGCCCGAAGGCATGACCCTGGCCATGCACCTGTGCCGCGGCAACTTCAAGAGCACCTTCGCCGCGCAAGGCAACTACGAGCCGGTGGCCGAGGCCCTGCTCAGCGAGATGAAGCTCGACGCCTTCTTCCTCGAATACGACGACGACCGCTCCGGCGACTTCCGCCCCCTGCGCTACCTCAGCAAGGGCAAGATCGTGGTGCTGGGCCTGGTGACCACCAAGTTCGGCCAGCTGGAAACCAAGGACGACCTGAAGCGCCGCATCGACGAGGCCGCCCAGTACACCTCGCTCGACCAGCTGTGCCTCAGCCCGCAATGCGGCTTCAGCAGCACCGTGCACGGCAACAACATCGCCGTCGAAGACCAGCGCCGCAAGCTGGCCCTGGTGGTGGAAACCGCCCGCGAGGTCTGGGGCGGCTGAAGCCCATGACCGTCGCCATAGCCTCTTGACCCAGACCGCCATGAACAAGCGCCTGTTCCCTCTCGTCCTGGCCCTGGCCGGTGCGGCGGCCCACGCCGCACCGCAGCTGGAAACCGTCGTCGAAGGCCTCAACACGCCCTGGGCGGTGGCCTTTCTGCCCAGCGGCGAGTTGCTCATCACCGAGCGCGGCGGCACGATGCGCACGGCCAAACCCGGCACCAAGCCCAGCAGCCCCATCCAAGGGATACCGGCTCTGGCGGTGCAGGGCCAGGGCGGCCTGCTCGATGTCGTGCTCGACAGCGACTTCGCCCGCAACCGCACGCTCTACTTCTGCTTCAGCGAGCCGGGCGACGCCAAGACCAACAGCACCGCCCTGGCGCGCGCCAAGCTCAGCGAGGACAACAAGCGCCTGAGCGAGCTGAGGGTGATCTTCAGCCAGAAGCCCAAGGTGGACAGCCCGCTGCACTTTGGCTGCCGCATCGCGGAGGCCGCCGACGGCATGCTTTTCCTGAGCCTCGGGGAGCGCTTCACCACCATGGCCCAGGCTCAGACGCTGGACAACCACCTCGGCAAGGTCGTTCGCATTGGTAAGGACGGCAGCGTCCCCGCCGACAACCCCTTCGTCGGCACGCCCGGCGCGCTGCCCGAGATCTGGAGCTACGGCCACCGCAACTCCCAAGGCCTGGTGATCGACGAGAAGGGCCGCCTCTGGGAGCAGGAGCACGGCCCTCAGGGTGGCGACGAGCTGAACCTGATCCGCCCCAAGCTGAACTACGGCTGGCCCGTCATCACCTACGGCGAGAACTACGGCGGCGGCAAGATTGGCGATGGCATCACCGCCAAGGCCGGCATGGAGCAGCCGGTGGTGAAGTGGGTGCCGTCGATTGCGCCCAGCGGCATGGCCAAGCTCAAGAGCGCGCAGTACGGCGCGTCCTGGCAAGGCAGCTTCTTCATCGGCTCGCTGAAGTTCGGGTACCTGGAGCGCGTCAAGCTCGGCGCCGACGACCGTGTGATCGAGCAAGAGAAGCTCTTCCCTGATGCCGGGCGCATGCGTGATGTGCGGGAGGGGCCCGACGGCCTGCTCTACCTCGTGCTGGAGACCGCGGGCCGGGTGGTGCGCGTCAAGCCTTGACGGCCCTGCTCACTGGCCTTGCCGCGCTCGCGCTCACCACGTCACCCGCGCTCGACACCGTCGTCCTGCACGGCCGCGCACTCGCGCCCTCGCAGACGCTGGAGCGCCTGAACGCCGAGACCCTCAGCCGCGACGTTGAAGGGCAGGACCCCGCGCAGGCCCTGGCCACCGCGCTCGCCCGCGTCCCTGGCCTCTACGCCGCCAACCGGGGCAACGACGCCCAGGACCTGCAGCTCTCCAGCCGCGGCTATGGCGCGCGCGCGAGCTTCGGCGTGCGTGGCCTGCGCCTGGTGGCCGACGGCATCCCCGCCAGCACGCCCGACGGCCAGGGCCAGCTAGGGCCTTGGCTGATCGGCGATGCCGCCTCGCTCGAAGTGCTGCGCGGCCCCTTCTCGGCCCTCTACGGCAGCGCCAGCGGCGGCGTCATCGCACTGCAAAGCCGTTGGCCAACGGCAGCGCAAACGCAAGCCGCGCTCAGCCTCGGCGCCTTCGGCCTGCGGCAGATGAGCCTCAGCCTGGACCGCCTGCCCGCCGAGGGCCAGGCGCTCAGCCTCACGGCGCAGCTGACGCACCGCGATGGCTTCCGCCCGCACAGCGGCAGCGAGCGCCGCCTGGCCCAGGCCCGCTGGCAGCTGCGCACGCCCGAGCAGCAACTGCTGCTCGTCGCCCAACTGCAAAGCCAGCCCGCCGACGACCCCTTGGGCCTGACGGCCGAACAGTTCGCCGCCAACTCGCGCCAGACCGCGCCGCAGGCTTCAAGCTTCAACACCCGCAAGACGGCTGAGCAGCAGCAGCTCGGCCTGCGCTGGCTGCGCGAGGTCGGCGCCGACCTGCGCGTGCAGATCGCCAGCTGGGCGGGCCACCGCGCGGTGGACCAGTGGCAGTCCATCCCGCTCAGCGTGCAGAACGCGCCCAGCCACCCTGGCGGCGTCATTGCCCTGAACCGGCGCTTTGGCGGCGTGGACGCGCGCCTGAACTGGGCCCTGGCCGACGCCCACGAGCTCACGCTCGGCTGGGCACTTGAAACCCAGCGTGATGCCCGGCGCGGCTACCTGAGCAATGCCGGCGTCACCGGGGCGCTCAAGCGCGACGAAGCCAACCGCGCCCGCAGCAGCGAGCCTTATGCCCAATGGCGCTGGACGCCGATTGAGGCCTTGGAAGTCACCGCCGGCCTGCGCGCCAGCCAGCAGCGCTTTGAGAGCACCGACCGCTACCTCAGCAATGGCGACGACAGCGGCTCGCGCGGCTTCAGCGGCGTGCAGCCCGTGGCCGGCGTGGCCTGGCGGCCTGCCACTGGCCAGGTGTGGCGCGTCGCCCTGGGTCGCGCGGCGGAATCGCCCACGCTGACTGAGCTGGCCTACCGCGCCACCGGGTCCGGCTTCAACACCGACCTGCGCCAGCAGCGCAGCAAGCAAATCGAAGTCGGCTGGGAGCTGCGCGAGTCTTTGAGCGATGGCGAACGCCGGCTGGCCCTGACC
>CALMQC010000372.1 GCA_937871895.1 uncultured Roseateles sp.
GTGATGGACAAGGCGTAGGCCACCAGCGAGCCGGCACCCGAGCCCCGGCCCGGGCCCACCGGGCCGCCGTTCTGCTTGGCCCAGCGGATGAAGTCCGACACGATCAAAAAGTAGCCCGGGAAGCCCATCTTGATGATGGTCCCGAGCTCGAACTCCAGCCGCTCCACGTAGCGCGGCCGCTCGGCGTCGCGCTTGGCCGCGTCCGGGTAGAGCAGTGCGAGCCGTTCCTCCAACCCTGCAAAGCTGAGCTCGCGGAAGTACTGCTCCATCGGCATCGGCGTGCCGTCGTCGAGCAAGGGCGTCGGGAAATTGGGCAGCTGCGGCTTGCCCAGCACCAGGGTCAGCGAACAGCGCCGCGCGATCTCGACGGTGTTGGCAATGGCGGTCGGAATGTCGGCAAAGAGCTTGCGCATCGCCGCCTGGGTCTTGAAGTGCTGGCTCGGCAGGAAGCGCTTGATGCGCTTGGGGTTGGCGAGCGTCTCGCCCTCGGCCACGCAGACGCGCGCCTCGTGGGCGTCGAAGTCCTCCTCGGCCAGGAACTGGATGGGGTGGGTCGCCACCACCGGCAGTTGCAGCTCGGCCGCCAGCGGCACGGTGGCCTGGACCAAGGCCTCTTGCCCCGGCAGACCGGCGCGCTGCAGCTCCAGGTAGAAGCGGCCGGGGAAGAGCGCCGCCAGTTGGCGAGCCGACTCGCGGGCCCGCACCGTGTCGCCCTGCGCCAGCGCCTGACCCACGGTGCCGTGTTGCGCGCCCGAGAGGCAAATCAGGCCAGCATTCAGCTCGGCCAGCCACTCCAGCTTCAAGCAAGCCTGATTGCGCTGCACGTTCAGCAGCCAGGCGCGCGAGAGCAGCTCCGAGAGGTTGAGGTAGCCGGTGCGGTCCTGCACCAGCAACAGCAGGCGCGAGGGCGGGCGGTCCGGCGCGTCGGGTTCGACCCAGCAATCGGCCCCCAGGATGGGCTGCACGCCCTTCTTGCGGCATTCGCCATAGAACTTGACGCCGCCAAAGAGGTTGGCGAGGTCGGTGATCGCCAGCGCCACCTGGCCGTCCTTGGCGGCGGCCTTGGCGGCGTCGTCCACCCGCAGCGTCCCATCCACGACCGAGAACTCGGAATGCAGGCGGAGGTGGACGAACGGGGTGTCAACGGTCTCGGGCGCGGTCATTGGGGAATTCTAGGGAGCGCACACACGGGCGAAGGACCAAACTCCCCGGCACTATCCCGCCCTCTGGCAAGCCGCAAGCCTGGACGCTGGAGCGGAGACAATTTCGCCCACCATGAAGTCCGGCTCCATCCTCAACATCTCCTGCTACCAATTCGTCTCCCTGCCCGACTGCGCGGCGCTGCGCGACCCGCTCCACCAGCGCGCCGCCGACCTGGGCCTCAAAGGCACGATGCTGCTGGCGGAAGAAGGCATCAACCTCTTCCTGGCCGGCCCGGCAGATCGCGTCAACGCCTGGGTGGCCGCGCTGAAGGAAGACGCCCGCTTCGCCCCGCTCACCCCCAAGGAGAGCTGGAGCGAGGCCGTGCCCTTCAAGAAGCTGCTGGTCAAGGTGAAGCGCGAGATCATCCGCATGGACCGCCCGGCCATCCGCCCCGACCACCTGCCCCGCGCCCCCGCCCTGCCCGCCGCCACGCTGCGCCGCTGGCTGGACCAAGGCCACGACGACGAGGGCCGCCCGGTGGTGATGCTGGACACGCGCAACGGCTTCGAGGTGGACGAGGGGGCGTTTGACGACTGCATCGACTGGCGCATCACCAAGTTCAGCGAGTTCCCGGCCGCCGTGGCCGCGCACCGTGCCGAGCTGGAAGGCAAGACCGTGGTGAGCTACTGCACCGGCGGCATCCGCTGCGAAAAGGCTGCCATCGTGCTGAACGAGGAAGGCCTGCACGCCTACCAACTGGAGGGCGGCATCCTCAAGTACTTCGAGGAGACCGACGGCGCCCACTACCACGGCGCCTGTTTCGTCTTTGACGAGCGGCGCGGCGTGGCCGCTGACCTCAGCCCGGTGGAATGAAAGAGTTTCTCCGGCGCCTACTGGGCGGCGTGATCCTGCTCAGCGCTCTGGGCATGGCCGCCACCAAGGCGCCAGACCGGCCGCTGGAGACCCTCGTTGCCCGCTGGGCGCCACCGCCCTCCCAATTCGTCGAGCTCGACGGCCAACTCGTCCACCTGCGCGACGAAGGCCCGCGCACCGACCCGACGCCGCTGCTGCTGATCCATGGCACCAGCGCCAGCCTGCACACCTGGGAGGGCTGGGCGCGCCAGCTCTCGCGCACGCGGCGGGTGGTCAGCGTGGACCTGCCGGGCTTCGGCCTCACAGGCCCCAGTGCCACCGATGACTACAGCACCCCGGCCTATGTGGACTTCATCCAGCGCCTGATGCGGCACCTGGACCTGCCGCCCGCCATCGTGGCCGGCAACTCGCTGGGCGGCGAGATCGCCTGGCTGCTGGCCGCGCGGCACCCGCAGCAGGTCAAGGCCCTGGTGCTGATCGACGCCGGGGGCTTTGAGTTCGAGCCCGAAGAGCTGCCGCTTGGCTTTCGGCTCGCGCGCATGCCCGGCGTGCGGCAGTTGACCCGCTACTTCCTGCCCCGCGCGGCAGTCACGCAAAGCCTACAGAGCGTCTATGGCGACCCGAGCAAGGTCCGCAGCGAGCTGGTGGACCGTTACTTCGAGCTGACCCTGCGCGAGGGCAACCGCGAGGCCTTGATCCGCCGCTTCGAGCAGCTGAACCTCGGCGCCTACCTGCCCGAGCTGGCGCGAGTGAAGCAGCCCACGCTGATCCTCTGGGGCGGGCGCGACCGGCTCATTCCTCCGCGCTGGGGCGATGCTTTTGTGCAGGCCCTGCCGGGCAGCCAACTGGTGCGCCTCGATGCCCTCGGCCATGTGCCGCAGGAAGAAGACCCCGCTGCCACACTCGCCGCTTTGGAGCCCTGGCTGAAAGCCCTCCCATGACCCAAGCCGAACACCCCCATCACCTGCACCGCGAGATCAATGCCCGCCAGCTGGGCATGCTCGCCATCGGCGGCGCCATCGGCACCGGGCTGTTCTTCGCCAGCGGCAGCGCCATCTCGCAGGCCGGCCCTGGCGGCGCGATGCTGGCCTACCTGGTGATGGGCATGGCCGTCTACTGCATGATGCAGTCGCTCGGCGAGATGGCCACGCAGTTGCCCGTGGCCGGCTCCTTCGAGGCCTATGCCGAGCGCTTTGTCGACAAGTCCCTCGGCTTCGCGCTGGGCTGGAATTACTGGTTCTCTTGGTCCATCACGCTGGCGGCGGAGTTCGTGGCTGGCGCCTTGATCGTCAAGTTCTGGTTCCCCGACAGCAATGCCACGCTCTGGGCCATGGGCTTCTTCATGGCGCTGATGGCGCTCAACCTGCTCTCGGTGCGCGCCTTTGCCGAGGCCGAGTACTGGTTCGCCAGCATCAAGGTCACGGTGGTGCTGGTCTTCCTGGTTATCGGCGTGGCCTTGATCCTGGGTTTGCTGGGCGGTGAGGCGGTGGGCCTCAAGCACTGGACGCTGGCTGACCCGGTGAGCCACGCGCAGGCGCCCTTTCCCGGTGGGCTCACGGCCATCCTGATGGTCTTCCTGGTGGCGGGCTTTTCCTTCCAGGGCACCGAGGGCGTGGGCCTTGCGGCGGCTGAAGCGGCCGACCCTCAGCGCAGCGTGCCCCAGGCCATCCGCTCGGTCTTCTGGCGCATCCTCATCTTCTATGTCGGCGCCATGTTCATCGTCGGCACCGTCATCGCCTTCAACGACCCCAACCTGCTCAAGGGCGAGGCCGGCGGCGTGGCCTACTCGCCCTTCACGCTCGTCTTCCAGCGCATTCCCGTGGTGGGCCCCTATGCGGCGCACTTGATGAACTTCGTCATCCTCACCGCCGTGCTGTCAGCAGGAAATGCCTCGCTCTACGTGTCCTCCCGCATGCTGCAGGCCATGGCCGACCGGGGCGCCGCGCCCGCCTTCTTCGGCAAGCTCAACCGGCGCGGCGTGCCGGTGGCGGCGGTGTGGGCCACGGGCCTCGTGGGCGCGCTGGCCTTCCTGGCCAGCACGGTGGGTGAGCAGAAGATCTACCAGATGCTCTACAACGCCTCGGGCCTCACGGGCTTCATCATCTGGCTCGGCATTGCCATCTGCCACCTGCGCTTCCGCCGCGCCTGGGCCGCGCAGGGCCGCACGCTCGACCAGCTCAAGTTCCGCGCGCGCTTCTTCCCTGTCGGCCCCTGGCTGGCGCTGGGGCTCTTCGTTGTCGTGGTGTTTGGCGCCAACGTCTGGGTCTTCCAGGCCGACGAGTTCTCGTGGTTTGATTTCCTCACCAACTACGCGCCCATCCCCGGCGTGCTCTTGCTCTACTTCGGCCACAAGCTCGTGCGCGGCACGCGCCTGGTACGCCCCCAGGACGCTCGTCTGGACCCCGAGCCTGAGGAGACCTGAATGCAGCTCGTCAAACACCCACTCCTCTCCGCCGCCCCCGGCACCCAGCGCGAGCTGGTCTCGCTGCACTACGGCACGCCGGGCTCTGCGGCCGGCAAGGCCTACATCCAGGCCTCGCTGCACGCCGACGAGCTGCCCGGCATGTTGACCGCCCACCACCTGCGCCGCCAGCTGGCTGCGCTGGAGCTGGAGGGCCGCATCGTGGGCGAGGTCATCCTCGTCCCCATGGCCAACCCCATCGGCCTCTCGCAGCATGTGCTGCACAGCCACCTGGGCCGCTTCGAGCTGACCACGGGCGAGAACTTCAACCGCCACTACCCCGACCAGATCGAGGCCGTGGCCGGGGCTGTCGAATCGCGGCTCGGCCCCGACCCCACCGCCAACGTCAAGATCCTGCGCACCGCGCTGCGCCAGGCCATCGAGGCCTCGCCGGCCGAGACCGAGCTGCAGTCGCTGCGCCGCACCCTGCTGCAGCTCTCGTGTGACGCTGACATCGTGCTCGACCTGCACTGCGACGCCGAGGCCGTGGTCCACCTCTACACCGAGACCCCCTGCGCCGACCTCTGCGACCCGCTCGCCCGCTTCCTGCGCTCCCGCCTCACCCTGCTCGCCATGGACTCGGGCGACAACCCCTTTGACGAAGCCTGCTCCCAGGTCTGGTGGAAGTGGAAGGCTCGTTTTGGCGAGCGCTTCCCCATCCCCCAGGCCTGCCTCTCCGTCACCGTCGAGCTGCGCGGCGCCACCGACGTGACCCACGAGCTGGCCAGCCAGGACGCCAAGCACATCATCGACTTCCTGCACTGGCGCGGCCTCATCACCGGCGCGGCCCCCACGCTGCCCGAGCCAGTCGGCGACGCCCGCCCCCTGGCCGGCAGCATGCCCATCAAGAGCCCCGCCACCGGCGTGCTGACCTTCCTCAAGCCCGTCGGCAGCGAGGTCAAACAGGGCGACGTGCTC
>CALMQC010000373.1 GCA_937871895.1 uncultured Roseateles sp.
TGTCGAGGTGTCGAGAGTTGGGTTCAGGCGGTGACGAGCTGAGGCGCGTGCGGCGTGCCGGGAGCGGCGGAGACGGCCGACACGGACGCCAGCCAGCGGCGCCGCGCGATGTGCAGCGCGCGCGGAATCTCGGTGGGCTCCAGCGGGCTCAGCAGCGGCACGCTGCGCAGGCGCAGCAGGGTCTGCCAGGCCGTCAGAGGCTGCACCACCAGCAGCCGGCGCAGGGCGTGAGCGGTTTCGTCCTCGACGACATCGAGGGCTGCTGGGTCCACCGTCAGGCCGGCGCCCTCAAGAAAAGGCGCCAAAGGCAGCCGCTCGCCCGCGCCGAGGTAGGCACGGCGTCCGCGGGCTGTGGCCAACCGGGCGACCTGGGCATCCAGGGCCTGCGCCTGGGCGGCAGCCGCCCGGGGCCTGGGCAGCGCGGCTTGTTCTGCCCATTCCAGCCAGCGTGCCAGCGGCTCGCCACCGGCCAGCGCGTGCAGGGCCGGCGGGCGGCCGGGCTGCACTTGCAGGGGCGTGGCCACCATGCCCTGGGCCTGGCCCATCCAGGCCGCCAGGTGGGCCGGGCGGCGGATGGCGTCGATCGCGCCAAACCACAGCCGCCAGCCGAGCGTTGGTGCGGGTGTCAGTGCGGGCGTCGTCGCCAGCGTGGCATGGGCCATTGGGCTGCCTGCCAGGCTCAAGCCAGCGGCCGCACGCAACAGACGGCGGCGCGACAGCCCGTTGGCATGGGGCTGTGCGGGGGTCATGCGGCTACCAAGCCGGGCACGGGCGCCACTTGCAGGGCGCGGCAGAGCTTGACCCAGTCGCGCTGGTTCAGGCGTGCCTGGGCGACGTCCAGGGCCATCCCGCGCACGGGCGGCGGCATGTGGGCCAGCAGGTCAGCCCGCTCCTGCGGGCTGAGCGCCGGGAGCAGCCAGCGCCAGACCAGTTGCACCTCGTCCAGCGGCAGGCTTTGCAGGATGCGCTGGTGCAGTTCATCGAGTTCGGCGTCGGTGTACAGCTCCCACAGGGCGGCGTTGTGGCGGGTCTCTTCCACCAGCATGTGCTCGAAGTTCTCGGCCACGAAGCGGCTCAGGCGGCGGTACACGCGCAGTGCGCCCGCTGGCTGAGGGCTGGCGGCGAGTGCCTTGCGCTCGGTCTGCAGGTCGGCGATGGCCTGCACATGCTCTTCGTGCTCGGCGCCGATGCGCGCGCTCACGCCCGGGCGGCGGGCTTCCAGGGCGGGGTGGATAAAGCTGTTCTCGTTGTGCAGGTGCTGGCCGCAGAGGGTGAGCAGCTCGTCGAGCTGGCCGAGGGTCTGCTGCAGGTCCTCGGGGTCGGCCACATCAACGCGGCTCAGGCGCATCAGGGTGTCGACCATGAAGTGCCGCAAGGCCTTGTGGATGGCGGCGTAAAGGTCGTGGCGAGGGGGAATAACGGTGGTCATGGGGCTCCTTACAGGCTTTGTGTTGAGGAGCCGTCAGTGTTCCGATCGCGGGCGGATCGGGCATCGGCCAGATGGCCTATCGGGGACCTATCGAGGAGCCATGCCGCCCTGGCTCTTCGGTGCTGCCGCCGCAGGCGCGCGTCAGCCGCAGCCTGGTGGCAGGCGAGGGCGCTCTCCCGAGCGACCTCGCTTCACGCTCGATACAAGCGGGGCTTGATCAGCCCTTGATGACCTCGGCCATGGCAGCGGCCACGGCGGGCAGGTTTTTCTCGTTCAGCGCGGCCACGCAGATGCGGCCCGAGTCCACGCCGTAGACGCCGAAGTCATTGCGCAGGCGCTGCATTTGGGCGGCGGTCAGGCCCGAGTAGCTGAACATGCCCTTCTGGGCGGTGACGAAGCTCAGATCGCGCGTGACGCCGGCGGCCTTGAGGGCCGAGACGAGGGCGCCGCGCATGGCTTTGATGCGGTCGCGCATGCCGGCCAGCTCACCCTCCCACATCGCCCGCAGCTCGGGCGTGGTCAGCACCTGGGCCACAACCTGAGCGCCGTGCGTGGGCGGGTTGGAGTAGTTGGTGCGCACCATGATCTTGAGCTGCGAGAGCACGCGGGTGCATTCCTCGGCGCTGCTGCACACCACGCTCAGCGCGCCGACGCGTTCACCATAAAGCGAGAAGCTCTTGGAGAAGCTGGTGGACACGAAGAACGAGAGGCCGGCGGCCAGGAACTGGCGCACGGCTTCGCCGTCTTCGGTGATGCCGAAGCCAAAGCCTTGGTAGGCCATGTCGAGGAAGGGCACCAAGCCCTTGGCCTTGCAGACGGCGACGACCTCGCCCCACTGGGCGTCGGTCAGGTCATAGCCGGTCGGGTTGTGGCAGCAGGCGTGCAGCACGACGACGGTGCCGGCGGGCGCGGCATTGAGCGCTGCCAGCATGCCGGCCACGTTGATGCCACCTATGGCAGCGTCGTAGTAGGGGTAGGTCTCGACCGTGAAGCCGGCCTGCGTGAACAGGGCGCGGTGGTTCTCCCAGCTCGGGTCGGAGATCAGCACCTTGGCATTGGGGCCGAGGTGCTTGAGGAAGTCGGCGCCGATCTTGAGCGCGCCGGTACCGCCGATGGCTTGCACGGTGGCGACGCGCTTGGCGGACACGGCCTCGTCGTTGCCGAACACCAGGCCTTGCACGGCGGCGTCGTAGGCGGCAATGCCGTCAATCGGCAAGTAGCCGCGCGGCTTGGGGGCAGCGGCCATGGCGGCCTCGGCGGCCTGCACGCACTTGAGCAAGGGCAGCTTGCCGTTCTCGTCGTAGTAGACGCCGACGCCGAGGTTGACCTTGGTGGGGCGGGTGTCGGCATTGAACTGCTCGTTCAGACCCAGGATGGGGTCACGGGGGGCCAGGGTGACGGCGGAGAACAGGGCGGACATGAAAAGCTTCCTGAAAAGACGTTGTCAGCAGGGAAGGGCGGGGGAGCGCCGGGGAGAAGTAGGTCTGCGCTAACCTGCACGGTTGCGCAGCGCAGCAATTTTGCCTGTGAACCTCGGGATTCCCCCATGCAAGATGTCTCGAACGCTCAACCCGCCCCTGGCGCCGACCCAGTTGCCAGCCAGGGTGAGTTCGTCACCTTCGAAGGCTCGCCGTTCTCGCTTTGGCAGCCCTTCCCGCCGGCGGGCGACCAGCCGACGGCCATTGCCCCGCTGGTCGAGGGCTTGAACGACGGTCTGAGCTTCCAGACTCTGCTCGGCGTCACGGGCTCGGGCAAGACCTTCACGATGGCCAATGTCATCGCCCGCATGGGGCGGCCGGCCATCGTCTTTGCTCACAACAAGACCCTGGCCGCGCAGCTCTACAGCGAGATGCGCGAGTTCTTCCCGAAGAACGCGGTCGAGTATTTCGTCAGCTACTACGACTACTACCAGCCCGAGGCCTATGTGCCGCAGCGCGACCTGTTCATCGAGAAGGACAGCGCGATCAACGACCACATCGAGCAGCTGCGCCTCTCGTGCACCAAGAGCCTGCTGGAGCGGCGTGACGTGGTGATCGTGGCCTCGGTGTCGGCCATCTACGGCATCGGCAACCCCAGCGACTACCACCAGATGGTGATGACGCTGCGCGTAGGCGACAAGATGGGCCAGCGCGATGCCATCGCCCAGCTGGTGCGCATGCAGTACACGCGCAACGAGATCGAGTTCTCGCGCGGGCACTTCCGCGTGCGGGGCGACACGATTGACGTCTTTCCGTCCGAGCACTCGGAGCTGGCGCTGCGCATCGAGCTCTTCGACGACGAGGTCGAGAC
>CALMQC010000374.1 GCA_937871895.1 uncultured Roseateles sp.
ATCACCTGGACTGGCACGGCGACATGGCCGCCTACGGCGCGGCCAAGGCGCGCATTTTTGGCGCGGAAGGTTTACTCGTCATCAACCGCGACGACCCGCTGGTCGAGGCCATGGTGCCGGCCCCCGTGTTCGTCAAAGGCTCGCGCGGCAAGCCGGGCCGCACGCACAGCCGCAACGTCTGCCGCTTCGGCCTCAACGCGCCCACGCAGCCGGGCGACTTCGGCCTCGTCGAAGAGGGCGGCATGGCATGGCTGGTGCGTGCCCGCGAGCTCGACCCGACGATCAAGCGCGCCAAGAACGCTGAAGCCGAGGAGCTGTCCATCCAGCGCCTGATGCCGGCCGACGCGCTGCGCGTGCGTGGCCGCCACAACGCAGCCAACGCACTGGCGGCACTGGCCCTGGCCACGGCTGCGGGCTGCGAGCTGGCCCCGATGCTGCACGGCTTGCGCGAGTACCGCGGCGAGCCGCACCGCGTGGAGCCGGTGGGCCGCATTGAGGACGTCGAGTTCTACGACGACTCCAAGGGCACCAATGTCGGCGCCACGGTGGCCGCCATCCTCGGCCTCGGGGCCGACCGCGCACCGGCCAAGCTGGTGCTGATCCTTGGCGGCGACGGCAAGGGCCAGGACTTCAGCCCGCTGGCCGAGCCGCTGGCCCGCTACGGCCGCGCGGCGGCTCTGATCGGCCGTGATGCGGCGCAGATCGAAGCGGCCATCGCCAACAGCGGCGTGCCGCTGCAGCACCACGCCAGCCTGGAAGCCGCCACCCGCTGGTGCCTGGAGGCCGCGCAAGCGGGCGACAGCGTGTTGCTCTCGCCGGCCTGCGCCAGCCTCGACATGTTCCGCAACTACGCGCACCGGGCCGAGGTCTTCATCGCCACGGTACAGGCCATGGCCGACGAGAAGGGGGCGCCGCTGTGAAGTGGTTCGACGCCCTGAAGCAGCGCCTGCTTTCGCCCAAGGAGGAAGACGCCAGCGTGCCCGTGCGCGACTGGGTCTCCACCTCGGCCGGCCGGCCCACGCAGTTGCAGGGCTTTGACACCACCTTGGTCTGGGTCGTCATCGCGCTGATGGCCTGGAGCCTGCTGATGGTCTATTCGGCCTCCATCGCCCTGCCCGACAGCCCGCGCTTTGCCAAATACCAGCCCACGCACTTCCTGACGCGGCATTGCATCGCCATCGGCGTGGCCGTGGTGGCCGCGCTCGTCACGGTGCAGGTGCCGGTGCAGACCTGGGAGCGTGTCGCGCCCTGGGTGTTTGTCACGGCCCTGGTGCTGCTGGTGGCGGTGCTGGTGCCCGGCGTGGGCAAGGTGGTCAACGGCGCACGGCGCTGGATCCCACTGGGGGTGATGAACTTCCAGCCCAGCGAGCTGGCCAAGTTCGGCATCGCGCTCTACGCGGCCAATTACATGATGCGGCGCATGGAAGCGCGCGAGAACTTCGTGCGCGCCGTGCGTCCCATGGCCATCGCGCTGGCCTTCATCGGCCTCTTGCTGCTGGCCGAGCCCGACATGGGCGCCTTCATCGTCATCGCGGCCATCGCGATGGGCATCCTCTTCCTGGGCGGCGTCAACGGCCGCATGTTCCTGCTCAGCGTGGCCATCCTGCTCGGGGCCTTCGTGCTGATGATCAGCTTCAGCGAATTCCGCCGCGAGCGCATCTTTGCCTACCTCAACCCCTGGGACGAGAAGTACGCCGCCGGCAAGGCCTACCAGCTGACGCACAGCCTGATCGCCTTCGGCCGCGGCGAGTGGTTCGGCCAGGGCCTCGGGTCCAGCGTCGAGAAGCTGCACTACCTGCCCGAGGCGCACACCGACTTTTTGCTCGCCGTGATCGGCGAAGAACTGGGCCTCGTCGGCGTGGTGGTCGCCATCGGCGCCTTCTTCTGGCTGACCCGCCGCTGCTTCCTGATCGGCCGCCAGGCCATCGCGCTGGACCGCGTGTTTGCCGGCCTCTACGCCCAAGGCATCGGCATCTGGATCGGCGGCCAGGCCTTCATCAACATGGGCGTGAACCTCGGCGCGCTGCCGACCAAGGGGCTCACGCTGCCACTGATGAGCTTTGGAGGCTCGGCGGTGTTGATGAACTGCATTGCGTTGGCCGTTGTCTTGCGCATCGATCTTGAGAACCGGCAGCTCATGCGTGGAGGGCGGGCGTGATCAAGGCCAACAAACACAGCCACAGAGACACAGAGACACAGAGAAATGCCACTGAGTTCTCTGTGTCTCTGTGTCTCTGTGGCTGTGTTCCCTGGGCGGAGAAGATGCCATGAGCCGTCACTTGGTCATCATGGCGGCGGGCACTGGGGGACACATCATTCCAGGCCTCGCCGTGGCTGAGGAAATGCAGCGACGAGGCTGGACGGTGTCCTGGATCGGGACCGAGCACGGGCTGGAAAACAAGCTCGTGCCGGCCAAGGGTCTGGCGCTTGATGCACTCGCCTTCTCGGGCATGCGCGGCAAAGGTCTGGGCCACGCGCTGCGCGGCGTGTTGGGCTTTGCGCGCGCGCTGTTTCAAGCCAGCCGCGTGTTCCGTCAGCGCAAGGCGGATGCCGTGCTGGGCATGGGCGGCTATGTCTGCCTGCCCGGCGGGCTGATGGCCTGGCTGACCGGCCGGCCGCTGATGCTGATCAACGCCGACGCGGCGATGCTGCTCTCGAACCGGGTGTTGGCGAGCTTTGCGAAGCGCATCGGCTTCGGCTTCGATGGCGCCGCTGCAGCGACCACGCCACGTGCGGTCGTCACCGGCAACCCGGTGCGCAGCGAGATCGAGGTCCTGCCCCCACCTCCGCAACGCCTGCTGGGCCGCGAGGGGCCGCTGCGCCTCTTGGTGGTGGGCGGCTCGCTCGGCGCACGCGCTCTCAATGCCGTGGTGCCCGCCGCGCTGGCCCTGTGGCCACAAGACGAGCGCCCCATCGTCAAACACCAGACGGGCGCCGCCAACCTGGCCGAAGTTCAGGCGGGCTATGCGGCCGCAGGCGTGCAGGGTGAGGTGCTCCCCTTCATCGACGACATGGCCGCTGCGCTGGCCGACGCCGACCTCGTGTTGTGCCGCGCGGGTGCGATCACCGCGAGCGAAATCTGCGCCGCCGGCAGCGCCGCCATCCTGGTGCCGCTGCTCGTCAG
>CALMQC010000375.1 GCA_937871895.1 uncultured Roseateles sp.
GGCCGCGCCCCCCGGCACGCGTGTGGTGGTGGAGGCCGGCAGCCCGGACCCGCGCCTGCGCCTGGCCCCCTGCCAGCAGATGCAACCCTACCTGCCGCCCGGCCTGGCCATGTGGGGCCGCACCCGCGTGGGCCTGCGCTGCGTGGACGGCGTGGCGCGCTGGGCCATCACGGTGCCGGTGCAGGTCAAGGTGTTTGGCAGCGCCCTGGTGGCAGCCACCGCCCTGCCCGCCGGCACGGCTTTGACTCAAGATTTGCTCGCCGTGGCCGAAATCGACATTGCTGCCGAGCCCGGCGCGGTCTACCCGACCGCGACGCCCTTGCTCGGCCGGGTCTTGGCCCGCCCCGTGCAGGCCGCCCAGGCCGTGCGGCAGACCGACCTCAAGCACCGCCAGTGGTTCGCCGCTGGCGACACGGTCCAGCTCAGCCTCGCGGGCAGCGGCTTCAGCATCGGGGCCGAGGCCCAGGCGCTGAGCCCCGGCCTGGAAGGCCAGGACACCCGACTCCGGCTGGAGAGCGGGCGCATCGTCACGGCCCGCCCGGTGGGCGAGCGCCGCGCGGAGATGCAGCTGTGAAGAAAGTCGCTCTCAGCCCCTGGACGCTGGCGCACGGGCGGCCTGGGGCCCGAGAATGGGGGGGCAGCCCCTCAAGTTCCCGGCCCAACGGCCGATCACCTGGGGAACCTGTCGTACCTGGGCCCACCACGGGCCCCTGGAGAGTCGCATGAAAGTTGGTCATCACCTCGAAGCCCCAGCGGCGAAGCTGGAGCGCCCGGCTGCGCGCAAGCCCGAGGCCTCGACCTCGGCCCCTGCGACCCCAGCCACCAGCGCCCCCCAAGTTGCCAAGCACCAGCCGGCCCAGGAGGCCAGCGCCCAGGTCGAGATCTCGTCGGCCGCCGCGCAACTGGTCAAGTCCCACGAGGGCAGCTTTGACACCGCCAAGGTGCAACGCATTGCGCAGCAGATCGCCGAAGGCAAGTTCAAACCAGATGCCAGCGGAATTGCCGACAAGCTGATTTCGAATGCGCAAGAATTGCTGGCCCGGAGCAAGCAACGCGCCGGCACCCAATAACCCCTCCCAATGACCGCAGACGCCGCCATCCCCGCTGAACTCGAACAGCCCCTGATCGCTGTCGAGACCTGCCTGACCCAGTTGGGTGAGGCCCTGGCCGCGCGCGACCCGGCCGGCATCGAGCGGCATTCGGTCGAACTGCATCACCTGCTCACCCAAGCGGTGGCGGCCTTCAGTGCCGCCGCCCAAGCCGGCCGTCTGCCGGCCTCGCTGCGCCAGCGTCTGGTGCAGGCCGGTGGCCGCATGGCCGCGCAGCGCGAAGCCCTGGCCCGCGGCAATGTGTCGCTTGACCGCGCGCTCGACGTGCTGATCCCCGCCGAGCCCGTCTACGGCGCCAGCGGCCTGGCCGAGCGCCGGCCCAAGGGCGGCAGTTTTTTCTCGGCCTGAGCCAGCCTCAGCGGGTCGCCGCGCGCCGCACCGCCTCCAAGTAGGCCTCGCCGTCCGGCGGCCGGCCACTGCGTTGGGACTCCCACACCATCTGCCCCAAGGCCTCCATCGCCACGTGCTGCGCTTCGTGGCGCGAGTTGAGCTTGGCCGACAACAGGTCCAGCGCCTGGCGGATGCCGGTGGGCTGGTCGATGCCGTGCTGCTCGGTGATCGAGAGGTGCATGGACAGGTGGAGAAAAGGGTTGGTGCGGCCCTCCTCCACCGTGTAGACCTTGTCCAGCGCAGCGGCTTCGTCGGCCAGCTCGGCGTGGTACTCCGGGTGCTCGGCAATCCAGTCGGCCGCCAGGACCTCCATCGGGATCAGCGGGGCGCCCTCGCGCCACTTGCGGTAGGTGCCGCAGAAGAACTGGCGGACTTGGAGCTGGGACGGCGCAAACATGCGCGGGATTGTCGCCGGGCATCTAACAAGAGCCCGAGTCGAACTCCCACTGACTGTTCAGTGGATTGAACTTCTGTCGCGCCTGGAAGTGAGTCTTGCGCCCATCGCCATAGGTGCGATAGCAGTCACCGTTGTTGCACCGCGTATTGCAGGTCACGACGCCGGGACGCTGGGCCGGCCGTTCAGGGTAAGCCGCGGCCTCTGCCTGTGCGGCTCGTTTCTTGGCTGTCTCTAGCATGGCGAGCGCCGTGCGCGCCAAGGCGTTGCGGATCTGGGCCGGCTGCGGCACTGGGCGGCCTTTCTCGGCGACGACCTCGAAGTTGCGGATCAGGTCCTGGTCCCAACGCATCTCGAGCAAGGCACTCATCGAGTTCTTGACCGCCGGATCAAAGCACTCGGCGTCTGACAACTCCCGGTTACCCGCCTTACGCGCGATCTGGATATTGGCGCGACTGGCTGCCGGCCAATGCGGCGACCGCCCATTTGGCGCGCGGCTTGTGAAGCCGGCCACACCCAGACACACCTTGTCGCCGTTGTCGCCGGCCACCTCTTGGAAGTACGAGGTCAGTTGAAAGTGCCGGTAGTCAAAGACGGCAGGGAAGGCT
>CALMQC010000376.1 GCA_937871895.1 uncultured Roseateles sp.
CGTGATGCAGTACGCCCAGAACCGCAGCTTGCGCGAGACCGTCTACCGCGCCTACGCCACGCGCGCCAGCGACCAAGGCGGCAAACCAGAGCTCGACAACTCCGCCGCCATGCGCGAGATCGTCGCGCTGCGGCAGGAAGAGGCCGCCCTGCTCGGCTACGCCAACTTCGCCGAGGTTTCGCTCGCGCCCAAGATGGCCTCGTCGCCGGCCGAGGTCATGCAGTTCCTGCGCGACCTGGCCCGCCGCGCCCGCCCCTTTGCCGAGAAGGACCTGGCCGAGCTGCGCGACTTCGCCGCCAAGGAGCTGGGCCTCCACGACCTGCAGGCCTGGGACATCCCCTTCGCCAGCGAGAAGCTCAAGGAAGCCCGTTACGCCTTCAGCGACCAGGAAGTGAAGCAGTACTTCACCGCGCCCAAGGTCGTGGCCGGGCTCTTCAGCATCATCGAACGCGTGTTCCACGTGCAGATCCGCGAGGCCCAGGCGCCGGTGTGGAACGAGTCGGTCCGCTTCTTCGAGCTGAGCCGTGACGGCAAAGCCATCGGCAACTTCTACCTCGACCTCTACGCCCGCACCGGCAAACGCCCCGGCGCCTGGATGGACGAGGTGCGCAGCCGCTGGCTCAAGCCCACCGGTGAACAGCAACTGCCCGTGGCCCAGCTCGTCTGCAATTGCGCATCCCCGGTTGGCGACAAGCCCGCGCTGCTGACGCACGACGACGTCATCACCCTCTTCCACGAGTTCGGCCACGGCCTGCACCACCTGCTCACGCAGGTGAACGACCTCGGTGCCTCGGGCATCTCGGGCGTCGAGTGGGACGCCGTCGAGCTGCCCAGCCAGTTCATGGAGAACTTCTGCTGGGAGTGGGACGTGGTGTCCCAACTCAGCGGCCATGTCGAGAACGGCGAGCCGCTGCCGCGCGCGCTGTTCGACAAGATGCTCGCGGCCAAGAACTTCCAGAGCGGCCTGCAGACCCTGCGCCAGATCGAGTTCGCGCTGTTCGACATGGAGCTGCATGCCAACCCGGGCCGCGAGGCAGACATCCTCGGTGTGCTGCAGCAAGTGCGCGACGAGGTCGCCGTCGTCAGGCCCCCTGCCTTCAACCGCATGCCGCACAGCTTCAGCCACATCTTTGCCGGTGGCTACGCGGCGGGCTACTACAGCTACAAGTGGGCCGAGCTGCTGAGCGCCGATGCCTGGAGCGCCTTCGAGGAAGAAGGCGTCTTCAACCCGGCCACCGGCGCGCGCTTCCTCGCCGAAGTGCTGGAGCGCGGTGGCTCGCGCGACGCGATGGACAACTTCAAGGCCTTCCGCGGCCGCGAGCCGCGCATCGACGCCCTACTGCGGCATCAAGGCATGAGCTGAGCGACGAGGCCGAGGCGCCTCAAGGCTCCTCGCCCTTGGCCAGCTTCTCGGCCACCTCGGGCCCGTGGCGGCGAGCGAGCTCGTCCTGCACGATGCGGTTGTAGCCGGCGGCCTGCGCGGCCAGCACATGCGCAGGGACCTTGCCTGCGTCCTTGAAAGCCCCGCCGTCTCCGGCCTTGACCGGTGCCGGGGTCTCGACGAACACCCAGTCGATGCCATAGCGCTGCTTCAGCCGCCGGTGACGCGCGCGGTCGTCCTCGCTCGGCTTCTCGCTGCCGACGAGGCGCAGGCGCAGCTTGCCGGCAGCAATGTCCTTGCGCGCTTCGTCTTCGCCCTGTCCAAAAGCCTCGGCCGGGTTGGCGATGCGCAGGTCCACATCGGCAATCAGCTGCGGCTTGGCCGGGATGTGGATGTGGTTGCTGGCGCGCAGCTTGTCAAAGATGACGAAGATGGTGGTGGCCGCCACCAAGGCCACGGCGGCCGCCACGACGTGCAGGCGGCGCAAGCCCTTGGGCTGCTGCCAGGTCGGCATCTGGGCGCCGGGCGTGGTGCGAGCCGGGGCGAGGCCGGTTGCAGCGGGCGTGGGCGCCGCGCTGCCGTTCATTGGATCCATCAGAGCTTCAGCCTTTCGGGGGCCGATTGTCGGCCAGCGGCGCCAAGGCCTGCGCCACTCGCGCTCGCCACGCGGCCTCCTGCTCCGGCGACCAGGCATGCCAGCGCTCGGCTTCCGCCTCCAAGGCTTGAGCCAAGGCCGCGAGGTCGCTGGAGCCGCCCGGCAACATGGCCGCCAGGGTGAGCGTCGCCAGCTGCTCCTGCACCCGCCGCACGCGCGGGTAGGCCGCCATCAACCAGCGCGCCACGTCGGGCCGAGCGCGCCAGTCCGTGCTGCCAAAGCGGGCCTGAGCCTGGGCCGTGAGGCGCTGGCCAGCGCCCAGACAGTCAAAGGCCACGCAGCCGCTGAAGCCCCGCTCGATCAAGTCGTCATGGATGCCGCAGCGGTGGTCGGCACACAGGTGCTGGCAGGGTGTCTCGGCCGGCTTGTCAAAGCCAAAGCCCTGCTCAGCATCGAAGGGCGGCACCACGCAGCACAGGCCGACGCACTGGCTGCAGTCGGCCAACATGTCAGCCCCCAGGGACGGGCCTGGGCCCGCCCCGCCCCCCGAGGGGGACTCCAGGGGGTTTGGGGGCGGCCCTGCACCCCCTGGCTGCGCCGGGAGCTTCACTTGAAGTCGCCCGCCGTTGAGATCACGAAGGCCTCCGGCCGCACGTGCTTGCGCCACGCGGCGTTGACCTGCTCGACCGTCAAGCTCGCCAGCGCCTCGTCACGCTGCTGGGACTGGGCCCAGGTCTCGCCCTGCTCGGCCAGGCTCTGCAGTGCACCGGCCAGCGCGCCCAGATCGGCTCGGCTCTGGCGGCGGCCTTCGGCGATGTCCTTCTTGGCGCGCGCCAGTTCAGCGGCGGTGATGCCAGCCTCGGTCATGCGCTTGATCTCCTCTTGCAGCACCTCGATGACGCGAGCGCGCTTGTCAGGCGCATAAGTGGCGTAAAGCCCAACGCTCGCGGCATTGCCCCAGTGCCCGACGTTCAACCAGGCATTGGAGCCATAGGTCAAGCCTTCCTTCTGGCGCAGTCGCTCGTTAAGCCGGCTCTCCAGCCCGCCGCCACCGAAGATGTGGACGGCCACGCGCAGCGGGATGGCGTCGGGATCCGGCTCACTCAATGCCAGCTGCTGCTCAAAGTGCACGATGGCATTGGGCTTGTCGCGCGCAATGGCATCAAAACGCGCAGCCGGCACCTCCTTGAACTGCGGGATGTGGCGCACAAAGGCCGGGGCGGCGGGCTTCTTCCAGTTGCCGAAGAATTGCTCCACCGCGGCGTCGAGCTGCTCGGGCAGCGCGCCCACCGCCGTGACGCGCAGCTTGTTGGCGG
>CALMQC010000377.1 GCA_937871895.1 uncultured Roseateles sp.
CAAGATCAACATGATCGACCTCTGGATGGAGAAGCCCGACAACGTGGCCGAGGTGCGCGTGGGCCTGGAGGCGCGCTCGGTGGACACGAGCAAGTTCAAGGGCTTCGAGGACAAGCTGGCCATTGCCGGCAGCTACTGGCCGCCGCAGTTCACGCTGATGAACGGCGACACCCTGGAGCCACTCAAGATCGTCTCCACCCGCGGCCACACCGTGGACAAGCAGGAGTACCACCCCGAGCCCCGCGTGGCGGCCATCGTGGCCAGTCACTTCAAGCCCGAGTTCGTGGTCAACGTCAAGGAGACCGGCAAGATCCTGCTGGTCGACTACTCCAACATCGACGCGCTCAAGATCACCGAGCTTGGCGCGGCGCGCTTCCTGCACGACGGCGGCCTGGACTCGACGCACCGCTACTTCTTCGTGGCGGCCAACCAGAGCAACAAGATCGCGGCCGTGGACCTGAAGGAAGGCAAGCTGGCCAAGCTGATCGACGTGGGCAAGATCCCGCACCCGGGCCGGGGCGCCAACTTCGTCCACCCCACCTACGGGCCCGTCTGGAGCACCGGCCACCTGGGTGACGAGAGCATCAGCCTGATCGGGTCCGATCCCGTCAAGCATCCGCAGTACGCCTTCAAGAAGGTGGCCGAGCTCAAGGGCCAAGGTGGCGGGGCGCTCTTCATCAAGAGCCACCCCAAGAGCCAGCACCTCTACAGCGACACGCCGCTGAATCCTGATGCGGCCATCTCGCAGTCGGTCGCGGTCTATGACATCAAGAACCTGGCCAAGGGCTACACCGTGCTACCCATCGCCCAGTGGGCCGACTTGAAGGACGACGGTGCCAAGCGCGTGGTGCAGCCTGAGTACAACAAGGCCGGTGACGAGGTGTGGTTCTCGGTCTGGAGCGCCAAGAACAAGCAGTCAGCTTTGGTCGTTGTTGATGACAAGACCTTGAAGCTCAAGGCCGTCATCAAGGACCCGCGCCTGATCACGCCGACCGGCCACTTCAATGTCCACAACACGCAGCACGACGTGTACTAGGAGAAAGACATGAAAACCCTTGCACTCATGCTGGCCGCCGCCCTCGTGGGCGGGCCGGCCCTGGCCAACCCCGAGGAGGCCATCACCAAGGCGGGCTGCATGGCCTGCCATGCCAAGGACAAGAAGCTGCTCGGCCCCGCCTTCAAGGACGTGGCGGCCAAGTACAAGGGCAACAAGGACGCTGCCGCCCAGCTGGCTGACAAGGTCCGCAAGGGCGGCAAGGGCGTGTGGGGCCCCATCCCCATGTCGCCCAACGGCCCCGACAAGATCAGTGACGCCGACTTGAAGGCAGCGGTTGATTGGATCCTGGCGCAGTAGGCCGGCCGTTCAATGAGCAGGAGCACGGTGGTCCCCCGGCCACCGTTTTTGAGCCCGAGGGCCGAGCCCCTCGGGCTCCTTTTGCGTCAACCAGGGCTCAACTTGCCAAGTGCCGCGAAAGGCCCTCGGCGTCGAGGATGTGGATGTCGCGCCGGTCGATCTCGATCAGGCCCGTGCTCTCCAGCTCATGCAGCACGCGCGAAAAGTACTCCGGCGTCAGGGACAGCCGCGAGGCCACCGTGGCCTTGCTGACGGGCAGCGAGACCGTGACCGGGCGGCCATCGTCGCGCCCATCGGCGATGTCGCGCAGCAGATAGCCCACCACGCGTTGCACGCCCGACTGCAGCGCATAGGCCTGCACGTCATGCACAAGGCCGTGCAGGCGCCGCGAGAGGCCGGCCAGCATCTTGAGCGCGAGGCGGCCATCCAGCGCCAGCTCGGCCATCAGCGCGGCGCGCGGCACCTCGATCAAGAGGCAGTCGGCCAGCGCCTGCGCGTTCACGAGGCAGGGCTTGCCCAGGAACATCAGCGCCTCGGCAAAGCTGTGGCCCGGGCCGCAGAGCTCGATGACCTTCTCGTTGCCATTGGGCGCGATCACGAAGAGCCGCACCTGCCCGCTGGCCACGACGAAGAAGGACTCACACGGGTCACCCATGTGGAACACCATCTCGCCGCGCTCGAAGCGTCGCAGCCGGCACGCCGGCCCGAGGCGCTGCAAGGCGCCGTCGTCGATGTCGGTGAACAGCGGCAGGCGCCGCAGGAAAGCGCAGGTGTCAAAAGGGGCAAGCATGGGCGGCATGCTCGCTGCCTCGCGCCTCGCGCCGCTTGACCGTGATCAAGCTTATTGGCGCGACGCCCGGTCTTCTTCCTGCGCCGCCAGCAGCGCCTCGCGCCACAGCTTGGCTGGGATGAAGGTGCGCAGCTGGCCCATGGCCTTCTCGATCAAGGCAGGGTGCAGGCCATGGTCCAGGTGGGGCAGCAGGTCGGCCGTCACGTCGGCCCCGAGGCTCACCAGGGTCTGCGCCGCGTCCACCACGCGGTGGTAGGGGAAGCGGGCGTCCGCCAGGCCGTGCATCAGGTGGATGCAGACGTCCTGCGGCGCGTGGGTGGGCCGCGCCAGGTAACCGCCCGCAAAGCCCATCACGCGGCCCACAAAGGCGGCTTCCGCCTGCACGGCCTCCAGCGCCAGCAGGGCGCCGTCACCCAGGCCGGCCAGCGCCACGCGCTGCCAGGGCAGGTCCAGCCGAGCGGCCTCGGCGCGCACGCGCTGGATCAGGCCGGGCAGAGCTGCATCCAGGCCGTCGGGGCTGGGCTCGGGGCCTAGCCACCACACGCAGCGGCCGGTCTCGTCGCGCAGCGGCGCGTGCAAGGCCACGAGGGCAGCGTTGGGGTACTGCTGGCGCAGCGCGTCGGCCAGCGGGGCCAGCAGGTCGGGCCCATCAGGCGCCAAACCGCCGTCGTGCAGCAGCACAAAGAGCAGCTCCGGGGGTGTGCTGCCAATAGAGGAAGACGTCGACATGCCCCGATTGTTGCGCGGCACCCCGGCGCTATGCTGGCCCGATCGCCGCTGGTGCCGCCCATGCAACTCGAAGTCAACGGTCAACTGCACACCCTGCCCGAGCTGGCCAGCGACCCGGCCATGCCCCTGCTCTGGGTGCTGCGCGACGGCCTCAACCTCACCGGCACCAAGTACGGCTGCGGCGTCGCCGCCTGCGGCGCCTGCACGGTGCATGTGGACGGCGAGCCGCGCCGCAGCTGCGTGACGCCGCTGGGCAGCGTGCTGGGTCACGCGGTGCGCACCATCGAGGGCCTGGGCCACGCCGAGCCCCACCCGCTGCAACTGGCCTGGCTGGCCGAGCAGGTGCCGCAATGCGGCTACTGCCAGAGCGGCATGCTGATGGCCGCCGCGTCTTTGCTGCGCCAGAACCCGCATCCGTC
>CALMQC010000378.1 GCA_937871895.1 uncultured Roseateles sp.
CTGGCGACGTGCAGGCGGCGCTGGATGAGCTGAAAGCCCTGCCAGGCATCGGGCCCTGGACGGCGAACTACATGCTGATGCGCGGATGGAGTTGGCCCGATGCCTTCCCGCCGGGCGACGTGGTCCTGCGCCGCGTGCTCAGCGAACGGGCAGGGCGGCCCCTGACACCCAAGGCCTGCGCTGAGCAGGCCGCACCGTTCAGCCCCTTCCGTAGCTACGCGGTGCTGCATCTTTGGAGATCGTCATGACGCAAGCCCACCATCTCGCCACGCAGCGGATCGAGACCCCTTTGGGCCCGCTGCTCGCCGCGCGCAGCCGTCGCGGTCTGTCGGGCCTGTGGTTCGACGGCCAGCGGCATCACCCGGGCCTGGCGGATCTCCCCTCGGCAGAACCAGGCGACGAAGTCATGCTGGCTACCCGTCAGGCGCTGCAGGCTTACTTCGAGGGCCGCGCCTGGGCGCTACCGCCGCTTGACCTGGCCGGCACGCCCTTCCAGCAGCGCGTGTGGCAGGCCTTGCTGAGCATCCCGCCGGGGCGGCTGGAGCGCTATGGGCGCCTGGCCGAGCAGCTCGGCCGGCCGCAGGCAGCCCGGGCTGTGGGCGCGGCGGTGGGGCGCAACCCGGTCTCGGTGCTGGTGCCTTGCCACCGCGTGGTGGGGGCGGATGGCAGCCTCACGGGCTATGCCGGGGGCCTGGCCCGCAAGCGCGCCTTGCTGCAGCTTGAGGGAGCCCTAGCTTGAAGCCCTTGGACCTGCTTGAGCTGACCGTGTTGGCCGCCATCTGGGGCGCCTCGTTCTTGTTCATGCGCTTGGCGGTGCCGGAGTTCGGGCCCTTTGCGCTGGTCGCCGTGCGGCTGGGCGCCGCCAGTGCGGTGCTGCTGGCACTGCTGGCCTGGCGGCGGCAGTGGGCCGGCATGGCCCAGCATTGGCGAGCCTTGGTCTTCATTGGGGCGGTCAATAGCGCAGTGCCCTTTGTGCTGTTCTCGTACGCGGCGCTGTCGATCTCGGCCGGTTTGTCCAGCCTGCTCAACGCCACCGCGCCGCTCTGGACGGCCTTGGTGGCTTTCGTGTGGCTGCGCCAGACGCTGAGCCTGCTGCGCGCGCTGGGCTTGGTGCTGGGCTTTGTGGGCGTGGCCTTCCTGGCCTCTGACCAAGCCAGCTTCAAAGCTGGGGATGACCATGCGGGCCTGTGGGCCGTGGGGGCCTGCCTGGTGGCGACGCTGTGCTACGGCATCTCGGCCAATGCCACGCGCCGCTACCTGGCCGCCGTGCCGGCGCTGACGGTGACGGCCGGCAGCCAGACCGCCGCGAGCCTGATGCTGCTGCCGCTGGCGGTGTGGCAATGGCCGCAAGCCATGCCAGGCCCGGCGGCCTGGGGCAGTGCGTTGTGCCTGGCCTTGCTGTGCACCGCCATCGCGCTGGTCATGTACTTCAGGCTGCTGCAGCGCGTCGGCCCCACACAGGCGGTGTCGGTCACCTTCCTGATCCCCGTGTTCGGGATGCTGTGGGGCGGGCTTTTCCTGCACGAGCAGGTCAGCGCCCGGATGCTTGCGGGTGGCGCGGTGGTGATGCTGGGCCTGGCGCTGGCCGTGGGGCTGATTGGTCCGAAGTCGCGCTGAATCCAGCGCTCAATCCCCGCCGGTTTCCAGGGGCGCCGTGCGCGTGTTAGCTTTCGGCCTGCGCGGCTTGGTAGCGCTACCTGCAAGCGCTATCAGAATTCTTCCCACGGAGACAGCATGACGGCTTCAGCCCCTGACACCCACCCTTGCGCCCAGGCCCCCAGGGCCTGCGGGCACCGCATTCGCACCTGGCTGCTGGCCCTGACGGCCGGCCTGGCCTTTGGGGCTGGCGCCCAGCCCTCGGGCGGGCCGTATGGCCCGGTTGCCCAAAGCTACGCACTGCCCAAGGCCGCGCATGTGTTCGTCGTGGCGCCTGATGGCAAGGCCGATGCGGCCGGCACCGTGGCGGCGCCAACCACGCTGGAAGCGGCGGTGACGCGGGTCGTGACCGGTGACGCCATCGTGCTGCGCGGCGGCACCTACCGCACCGGCAGCCTGAAATTCAACCAAGGCATCACCTTGCAGCCCTACCTGGACGAGCAGCCGGTGCTCAAGGGCACCCAGCTCGCCACCACCTGGGAGGCGCTGCCGCAGAACGTGTGGCGCACCAAGTGGAGCCAGCTCTTCCCGGCCCAGCCGCTGGGCTGGTGGCAACGCCGCAGCGAGGGCAAGCTGACGCCGCTGCACCGCTTCAACAACGACATGGTCTTCGTGGACGGCGAGCTGCTCGAATCCGCCGGCTGGGAAGGCGAACTCGGCCCCAAGACCTACTACATCGACTACGCCAACGGCTATGTCTACCTGGGTTTCGACCCCAAGGGCAAGCAGGTCGAGATCACTGCGCATGATGTGGCTCTGCACCGCACCACGCGCGAGACCCATGGCAAGGCGCCTGACAAAAAGGGCCCGCAGATCCGGGGCCTGAGCTTCACCCAATACGCCTACCGCGCCATCGACATCGAGGGCCAGCGCCCCGCCGCCGGCCCGAACGAGGAGCCGACGGACGACCCCATCGGCCTCTCGCCCGAGTCTGCCCACGGCAAGGAGGTGGTGGGCACGCTGCTGGAGAACGTCAGCATCAGCTTCTGCTCGCGCGTGGCCGGTTACTTCCGGGGTGACAAGCTGGTGATCCGCAACTCGCTGATCAGCGACACCGGCACCGAGGGCATCTATGTGATCGGTTCGTCCGACTCGCTGCTGGAGCGCAACCTGATCCGCCGCAACAACATCGAGCGGCTGACGGGCATCTTCCCGTCAGCGGTCAAGATCTTCAACCAGTCCTACCGCGTGACGGTGCGTGACAACCTGATCGTCGAGCAGCCGCATTCCAACGCCGTCTGGTACGACGTGGGCAATGTCGAGGGCGTGTTCGTCAACAACCACATCGAGGGCGCCCAGGCCGGCCTGTTCTTCGAGATCTCGAAGGGCGTGGTGGTGGCGGGCAATGTCTTCGTCAACAACGAGGTGGGCATCCGCATCCTCAACAGCAGCGGCGCGCGGGTCTATCACAACACCTTCGTCAACTCGCCAGCCCTGTTTGCCCGTGACCCGCGCAGCAACATCGGCGACCACTTTGGCTGGCACCCGACGACCGGCCCCGGCGTGGACGAGCGCGTGGGCCATGTGTTCGAAGGCAATCTGATGGTGGCCGACAACGCGCCCGTCGCTGGGCGCTGGAGCCCGCCGCGCCTGGCACTGCTGCGCTTCGAGCAGCCGCCGATGCTGTGCGGCAAGGTGAGCGCCCCGATGTCCAGCAAGGTGGACGGCAATGTCTATGTGCGCATGGGCGCGGCCGAGGCCGCCAACCGGCCGCTGGTGTCCTGGGCCTCGGTGGCCGATGCCAACTGCATGAGCTACTTCGACACCCTGGACGACTTCCGCAAGGCAGTGCCCGGCGTCGAGGCCAAGGCGCGCGTCTTCATCAACCACAGCGGTGCCGTGTTCCGCAGCCCGGAGATGCGCCGCTTCGAGCCTGTCGGCCTGCTCGCCGGCGTGCCCGCACTGCTCGTGCCGGCCGAAGCCCGCAAGGTGCTGGGCTGGCCCGACGTGCCGCATGTGCCGGGTGCCTACCCGGCCAGCCGCTGACTACTTGGCTTCGGGTGCGCCGCTCAGCGTGATGACGCGGCGCTTGCCCTCGCTGTCGGTCAGGGAGTCAGCCACCGCACGGTTGTGCTGCTCCCAGTCCTCGGCGCTGCGGATGATGCTGGGCTTGATCAGCACCACGATCTCGCGCTTGCGGCCCGAGCTGGCGCGGTTGCCCAGCAGGCTGGACAGCAGCGGGATGTTGCTGGTGCCTGGCACGCCCGAACCGCGCTGACTCGACTCCGTCTGCATCAGCCCGCCGATGGCGACGATCTGGCCATCGGGGATGCGCACCACGGTGTCGGTCTCGTTGACGCTGCTGGAGGCCAGCGGCAGCCGGTAGTTGCCGATGGTGCCGAGGTCCACCTGCTTGACCTTCTCGGTCACGCTGGTGACGGACGGGTGGATGTGCAGCGTGATCGTGTCCGCCGCGTCGATCTGCGGCGTCACGTCCAGCGCAATGCCGCTGAAGAAGGGCGTCAGCGTCAGCGTCGGGATCTGGTTGGCCGTCGTGCCATTGCCATTGGGCACTCCGGTGCTGGAATTGCTGCCGCTGATGCCGGTGATGAAGTAGTCGTCGGTGCCGACCTTGAGCACGGCTTTCTGGTTGTTCAGCGTCGCCACGCGCGGGCTGGAGAGGATCTGTGTATCGCCCTGGCTCTCCAGGAAGCTGAGCAGCGCCTGGAAGCCCCCGCGTGACAGCGCCAGCCCGAAGCTGCCGCCCCCGGCCGAAGGCACCGAGATCAGGTCCTGCCAGGCGGGCTGCTGGGTGGCTGTGGACAGCACGGGCAGGCCGCGGTCATTGCTGACCAAGGGGTTCAGGATGGTGTTCACCCCGGTCGGGATCGAGGGGTTCACGCTGGTCTGGCCGATGGCGCCGCGCTTGCCGAGGTTGGACCAGTCGATACCGCTCTGGAAGCCCTCGCGCAGTTCGACCTCGACGATCTTGGCCTCCAGCATGACTTGGCGCTCGACGGCAATGCGCGTGGCCTTGAGCCAGGCTTCGACGTGGCGAAGCTCGTCGGGCATGGCGCGCACGGCCACCGTGCTGGCTTGCGGGCTGATGATGACGCTGCGCCCGGGGGCGTCGCCCACCAGGCTGCGCAGGGCGGTGGCGGTTTCGGCCCAGAAGTCGTTGGTGCTCTTGGTGGTGAGCTGGCTGCTCTCCTGCGGCGTCACGCTGCTCTGCCCGGGCGTGCCCGAGCCCGGCGTGGCGCTGTTGGTATAGGGCGCCGAGCCCGAGCTGACGCGCACCTCGCTGCGCCCGCTGCGCAGCAGGTTGAGCACATTGAGCGTGTAGACCCGCGTCTGCAGCGACGGCGGGTAGACGGTGATGCGGCGGCCCTCGATCTGGAAGTCGAAGCCATAGACGTCGCGGATGGCCTCCAGCGCCTCGCGCACCGTCACGCCCTTGAGCGTGACCGAGAGTGCGCCGCTGACGGCCGGGTGCACCAGCATGCTGAAGCGTGTCTCGGTGACGAGCGAGAGGAAGACATCGCGGGCCGGGGCGCCGTTGACAACGAGGTCAAAGCGCGGCTCGGGCGGCAGGGCGGGCGCCACCGGAGCAGAGACTGCTTGGGCGACGGCCACTTCGGCGGGTCGGGCAGGGGCCGCTGGCGCAGAGGCCGCTGCCGCTGGCGCAGGGGTGGCACGCTGGGCCGTCAGCTCGTCACGCAGCGAGCCCGCAGGCTGCGCGAGGCGCAACGGCCGGTCGGCGCAGCCGCCGAGCAACGCCAGCACGGCCAGCAGGATGGGGGTGAGCGCCTTCA
>CALMQC010000379.1 GCA_937871895.1 uncultured Roseateles sp.
AGCGCCGCCTCGGCCCCCGACACCGCCGCCACCGAAGCCGCCCAGCAGCGCGCCGCCGCCGAGGCCGAGAAGGCGCGCCTGCGCCTCGAAGCCGAGCGGGCCGAACGCGCGCGGCAGGAACTGGCGCGGCTCGAAGCCCTGAAGCGCGAAACCGCGCTGGAGGAGGCCCGCAAGGACGAACAGCGCCGCGAGGAAGCCCGGCGCGAGCAGGCGCGCCAGGAGGCGCAGCAGGAAGTCGCCAAGGCCGAGGCGGCCAGGTTGGAGGCCGCCAAGCTGGAAGCGGCCAAAGCCGAGGCGGCCCGTGTCGAAGCGGCGCGACTCGAAGCCCTGCGCGCCGAAGCTGCCCGCCAGGCCGCCGCGAAGCAAGAGGCCGCGCGCCGCGAAGCCGCCCGCGCCGAGGCTGCCAGAGCGGAAGCGGCGCGGCTCGAAGCCGCACGCCTGGAGGCGGCACGTGCTGAGGCCGCGCGGCTTGAACAAGCCCGGCTCGAACAGGCCCGCCTGGAAGCCGCGAAGCTGGAGGCTGCGAAGCAAGAAGCTGCCAGGCAGGAGGCGGCCCGCCAGGAGGCCGCCAGGCAAGAAGCGGCTCGCCAAGAAGCAGCACGGCAAGAAGCAGCACGGCAAGAAGCTGCTCGGCAAGAGGCCGCTCGCCAAGCCGCCGCCAAGGCTGCTGCAGCCACCGCCGCAGCCAACGCCGCCGCAGATGCCGCCCGCGCCGCTGCGGCAGCGGCCGCAGCCGCCAAAGCCGAGGAAGAAGCGCGCCGCGAGGCGCGGCTGCGCGCCATTGGCCAGCAACTGAACGAAGAAGCCGCCAAGCGCGACGCGGCCCGTCAAGCCGCTGAAAAGGCAGGCTACAACCCCGCGCGCCGCGGCCGGCTCTTTGGCCACACCGACAGCAACGCCGAGCTGGTGCTGTATGCCGAGGCCTTCGCGCGCAAGATCCAGCTCAATCCCACCTTCGACCTGGTCCGCGAGGCCACGCGCGCGCCGTATACCGACCCGCTGGTCACCGTGGCCATCCGCAGCGACGGCAGCATCGAGTCCATCAGCTTCGTGCGGCGCAGCGGCGTGCCCCAGCTTGACGACGCCATCGAGCGCGTGGTCCGCAGCCTGGAGCGCTACCCAGCCTTCCCGCCCGCGCTGGCGCGCGACTACGACGTGGTCGAGATCCGGCGCAGCTGGCACTTCGACATGGCCATACGCCTTTACTAGCCTGGAGTTCAGCATGGCTGACGACGGATCCACCCAGTCCCCAACCGTTTGGCCGCTGCCCAAGTTCCACTTCCGCGTGACCCTCGACGGCGTGAGCGCCAGCTTCTCCGAGGTGTCTGGGCTCAGCGCGGAAACCCAGCCCATCGAGTACCGGGCGGGCGACAGCAAGACCTTCAGCGTCCTCAAGATGCCGGGGCTCAAGAAGGTCTCGGACGTGACGCTCAAGCGGGGTGTGACGACCAACCCGTCGGCGCTGATTGCCTGGATTCAGTCGTCCAAGCTGAACGAGGTCCAGCGCAAGCCCGTGACCATCGAGCTGATCGACGAGGCCGGCGGCACCACCATGAGCTGGACCCTGAGCAATGCCTTTCCCACCAAGATCACGGGCACCGACCTCAAGGCCTCGGGCAACGAGGTGGCCATCGAGAGCCTGGTGCTGGCACACGTCGGTCTCAGCATCAGCGGCCGATGAACGCAACGACCGCCGCCTGGCTGACACGCTTGCTGGTGCTTGCCCACGCTGCGGGCGTGCTGGGCCTGGCGGCAGCGGGCGTCTACACCTACCGGCTGCACTGCGAGAGCTTTGCCTGCTTTGCCATCGGGCTGATGTGGATGGTGTGGGCCGGCGGCCAGGCGTTGCTGCTGCTGCTCGGCCTGTGGGCCCGCTCGCGCAGCAGCGCCGGCTCGCGGTGGCGCTGGCTTGCGATAGCCGCCCTGGCGGCCCAGGCCCTGACGGTCGCCGTCGCGCTGGGCGCCTGGATCCTGAAGTGAGTCGAAAGCCAGCCCGCCCGTTCGTCGTGTCTTGACCCACCCACAGGAGCCCCCGCCATGTCCCCCAAGAACACCATTTGCCTCTGGTACGACGGCACCGCCCTCGAAGCCGCCGAGTTCTATGCCCGCACCTTCCCCGACAGCTTCGTGGGCAAGACCTACCGCGCGCCGGGCGACTACCCCGCAGGCGAGGAAGGTCAGATCCTCACGGTGGACTTCACCGTGCTGGGCATCCCCTGCCTGGGGCTGAACGGCGGCCCGGCCTTCCCGCACACCGAGGCCTTCTCCTTCCAGGTCGCCACCGACGACCAGGCCGAAACCGACCGCTACTGGAACGCCATCCTGGAAGCCGGCGGCCAGCCCAGCGCCTGCGGCTGGTGCAAGGACAAGTGGGGCCTGAACTGGCAGATCACACCGCGTGCGCTGATGCAGGCCATCGCCCACCCTGACCCCGCTGCCGCCAAGCGCGCCTTCAACGCCATGATGGAGATGACCAAGATCGACATCGCGGCGATCGAGGCGGCGGTCAAGGGCTGAGGCAAGGCTGAACAGGTGCCTCGCGCCGCGTCTTCCACAGCGACACGATCACGCCACCAGCAATCAGGCCAAAGGTGACCGACAGCGACACCACGGCGGGGATCTTGCCGGTCAGGTTGACCAGGAAGATCTTGCCGCCGATGAAGACCAGCACCAGAGCCAGCGCGTACTTCAGGTACTTGAAGCGGTGGATCAGCGCCGCCAGCGCAAAGTACAGCGCGCGCAGCCCGAGGATGGCGAAGATGTTGCTCGTGTAGACGATGAAGGGGTCGGTCGTGATCGCGAAGATGGCGGGCACGGAATCGACCGCGAACACCAGGTCCACGCACTCGACGAACACCAGCGCCAAGAGAAGCGGCGTGGCGTAGCGCTGCAGGCGGCCGGTGGCTGGGTCGGGCAGGCGCACCCAGAAGGCGTTGCCGCGCAAGCTGTCCGTCACCCGCATGTGGCGGCGCAGCCAGCGCAGCACCGGGTGCTGGGCCAGGTCCGGCGTGTGGTCGGCCATGAACCACATCTTCACGCCTGTCAGCACCAGGAAGGCGCCGAACACATAGAGCACCCAGCTGAACTGGCTGACCAGGGTGGCCCCCAGCGCAATCATGGCGGCGCGCAGCACGATCACACCCAGGATGCCCCAGAACAGCACGCGGTGCTGGTACTGCCGGGGGATGGCGAAGAAGCCAAAGATCAGCGCGATGACAAAGACGTTGTCCATGGACAGCGACTTCTCGATCAGGAAGCCGGTGTAGTAGTCCATGCCGCTCTGGGCGCCCAGTTGCTGCCAGACCCAGGCGCCGAACAGCAGGCCAGCGCCGATGTAGCCGGCCGAGAGCCACAGGCTCTCGCGCACACCGATCTCGCGGTCGCGCCGGTGCAGCACACCGAGGTCCAGCGCCAGCAAGCTGATGACGCTGCCGGCAAACACGAGCCAGATCCAGGCCGGCTTGCCCATGAAGTCGCCCGCAAGGGCATCGGTGGCGACGTGCATCAGGTCCATGGGGGTTGGCCGGCAAGGGGCGCTGTTGGGATGGCCGCGAGTCTGCGTGCGGCCGCTGCGGCCAACCATCAAGCCGGCCCAGAGGCTCGGTGCGGGATTTCCGAAGCTGTCTACGGGCTGACACAACCCTGACATCGTCGCCCGCAAGACTGGCCGGACTCAGCGACGCAACCCTGCGCCGCTGGCCTTCCAACCCGTCACAGGACTGCTCACCCATGTTTGCTCGCACCCACATCGCCCTGGCCGCCGTGGCCTCCCTCGGCGCCCTGGCCCTCAGCGCCCCGGCCCTGGCCGCCACCAGCAATTTCAGCAACTTCACGCCGCTGCCCGCTTCGGCCGGCCCCATCCCCGTGGGCGGCGCGGGCGAGGCCACGCCGCTGCTGCTCTCCAGCCCCAACTTCAGCCAGAAGGCCATCGCCGACCGCACGACCCAAAACACCCTGGTGCCGGGCTCCAACTCGGGCAGCTGGGACATGATCGACACCAACCGCACCGGCCCCAACGCCGGCCGCTACCTGTTCATGCCTTTCGAGGCGGGCTCGGCCGGCGTGCAGCGCGTGGACCTCTGGGACAGCAACTACAGCACCCGCACCGTCACCATCGTGGCACCGGGCACCAATGGCTTCACCTCGGGCGACGCCTCGCGCTGGACGCCCTGGGGCGGCTACCTGACGGCCGAAGAATCCTGGGGCACCGGCTCCAGCAAGGGCCGCCTGTTTGAAGTGACCAACCCGACCACGGCCGTGGCCAATGGCGGCAGCTTCGTCCAGCGCTCGGTCATCCCGCGCGTCTCGCACGAGGGCCTGGCCTTTGACGCGAACAAGGCTCTGTACTTCGTGGACGAGCTCAACGGCGGCGCGGTCTACAAATACGTCTCCAACAACCCCAACGCCACCAACGGCAACGACTACTTCGCCTCGGGCCAGAGCTTTGTGCTGCGCGTCGGCGCCGGTGGCCAGAACGAAGGCACCTCCGGCGCGCCCAACGTCGGCGCGTCGTCGTGGATCGCCATCACCAACAGCACCGGCGGCGCCATTGCCGGCGTCTCCACCGTGCTGGGTGACGGCACCATCGACGGCCGCGCCACGGCCGACCACGCCTCCATCAAGAGCACCGGCTTCAACCGCCCCGAGGACCTGGAGATCCAGACCGTCGGCGGCACGCAGCGCCTCTACTTCACAACGACCGACTCGGGCTCCTTCAACGGCGGCACCAGCCGCGTCTACAACCTCGATCTGGCCACCGGTGAGGTGAAGCTCTTCATCGACACCAACACCATCGACCTGGCCACCGGCCTCAAGGTGGGCTCGGGCCTGAAGAACGCTGACAACCTGGCCATCGACGCCGACGGCAACATGTACGTCATCGAAGACCGCAACGGCGGCTCCGACAACGACGTCTGGTTTGCCCGCGACCTGAACAAGGACGGCGACCTGCTGGACGCCGGTGAGGGCATTGGCCGCTGGGTCAGCAATGGCACGCAAGGCTCCGAGACCACGGGCCTCTTTTTCAGCCTGACTGACCCGAACAAGGCCTACATCAACATCCAGCACCCCAGCAGCGGCAACGACCGCCTGATCGAGATCAGCGCCGTGCCCGAGCCGAGCACCTACGCGATGCTGATCGGCGGCCTCGCCCTGGTGGGCGGCATCGCCCGCCGCCGCAAGGCCTGAGCGTCTTAACGCTCCTGACGCTGCCGCCGCCCTCATCGGCGCGGCGGCGTTTTTCATTCACGTCTGCCTGACCGGAACCTGCCCCATGCCCGCGCCCACCCGCCACGCGGCCCTGCTCTCGCTCGCCCTGCTCAGCCTCACGGCCACCGCCGCTGGCAGCAATGCTTATAAGACGACGGTGCTCGTCGCCAACAGCGAGAAGTACGCGCCCACCGCCTTCG
>CALMQC010000380.1 GCA_937871895.1 uncultured Roseateles sp.
TCGAGGGCGTGTTCACGGCGGATCAGGCGGCGAAGGAGCTGCCGAATCGGAAGTACTGAGGACGCTGTGCGTGAGGGCGGGTTGATGGCGAGGCCCAGGCCGGGAGTCCCGCCCGGCGGCGGGGTAACTTTTCTCTGTCTTGCCAGAGAAAAGTCACCAAAAGAGAGGCGCTTCTTCCACTTCAGAGCCCGACATGCGTTTGACAGCTCGAAGTGCGTGAGAAGCGATCCGCTGCGCTCTCGCGTCGGGCTTGTCAACGCTCCGGCTCATCGCACCAGCACCACGGTTGACGCGCGGCTGAACGCCGGGCTCACCACCCAAATGCAGCGTCGCTCGGGCGACGCGGCTGCTCGGCTGCTCTCTCCGTCGTCGGCGTTCAGCCGCGACTTAAGCGCCCGAGAGGTCCGAGCTTTATCGCTCGTGATCGGCCGGCGGCGGGAGCGAAGCGGCTCGCTTCTCGGAAGCGCTTGGCCCGAGCAACGCGAGCGAAGTTTTGTGCGGGATGCGGATTGCGTTAAGCGCCTCTTCTTTGGTGACTTTCTTCTGGCAAGACAGAAGAAAGTTACCCGCCCGCCGGGGCGGACTCCCGGCATGGGCCTTGCCAACAACCCGCCGCACAGCAGAAGCAGCATCGGCCTAGCCACTCAACCAGTCTCACCATGACAGCCCCGACGCCCGTCCTTGCCCTGCAAGGCATCTGCAAATCGTTCCCTGGCGTCCGCGCCCTCCACGAAGTCAGCCTCCGCCTCTTCCCCGGTGAAGTCCACGCCCTCATGGGCCAAAACGGCGCCGGCAAGTCCACGCTGATCAAGGTGCTCACGGGCCTCTACGAGCCCGACGCCGGCCGCATTGAACTGGCGGGCCAGGAGATCGCCCCACGCTCGACCCAAGAAGCCCAAGACCACGGCATCCGCACCGTCTACCAGGAGGTCAACCTCTGCCCCAACCTCTCGGTGGCGGAGAACATCTGCCTCGGGCGGCTGCCCAAGCGCTGGGGCCGCATCGACTGGGCGGCCGTGCGCGCCGAGGCTCAGCGCGTGCTGGCGCAGATGGAGCTGGACATCGACGTGGACCAGCCGCTGCACCGCTGCCCGTTGGCGCAGCAGCAGATGGTGGCCATCGCTCGTGCTCTGAGAGATCCGGCCAAGGTGCTGATCCTCGACGAGCCCACCTCCAGCCTCGACGACGCGGCCGTGCAGCAGCTGTTTGCGGTGCTGCGCCGCCTGCGCGACCAGGGGCTGGCCATCCTCTTCGTCACCCACTTCCTGGACCAGACCTACGCCCTCTCCGACCGCATCACCGTGATGCGCAATGGCGAGACCGAGGGCGAGTACCTGGCCAAGGACCTGGGCCGCCTGGCCTTGGTCAACAAGATGGTCGGCGCGGCCGACTCGGCGGCCGAGAAGGCGCGCCTGGCCACCACCGCCACTGCCGACGGTGCCCCGGTGCTGCAGGCTGAAAAGATTGGCCGCAGCGGCGCGCTGCAGCCCATGGACGTGAGCCTGCGGCGCGGCGAGGTGCTGGGCCTCGCCGGCCTGCTGGGCTCGGGTCGCACCGAGCTGGCCCGGTTGCTCTTTGGCGCCGACGCGGCCGACACCGGGCACCTGCGCGTGGCCGGTGGCGCGCCCAAGCGCTTTGGCTCGCCGCGCGAGGCCATTGCCGCCGGCATTGCCTTCTGCTCGGAAGACCGCAAACACGAGGGCTGCATCCTGGAGCTGTCGGTGCGCGAGAACATCGTGCTCGCGCTGCAGGCGCGCCACGGCCTGCGCCTCGTGATGACGCCGGCCGAGCTGGAGAAGATGGCCGACGACTACATCCGCCGTCTCGGCATCAAGACGGCCAGCAGCGCCACGCCCATCGGCCAGCTCTCGGGCGGCAACCAGCAAAAGGTGCTGCTCGCCCGCTGGCTGGCCACGCAGCCGGCGCTGCTCATCCTCGACGAACCCACGCGCGGCATCGACGTGCGCGCCAAGGAAGAACTGATGGACGCCTTGCGCGGCCTCGCCCACGCGCCCGAGAGCGGCGAGCCGATGTCGGTGCTGTTCATCTCGTCCGAGCTGCCCGAGGTGCTGCACTGCAGTGACCGCGTGCTTGTGATGCGTGACCGCCATGTGCTGGGCGAGTACCCGCGCGGCGCGCTCGACGAAGCCGGCGTGCTGGGCGTGATCGCGGCCGATGCGCCG
>CALMQC010000381.1 GCA_937871895.1 uncultured Roseateles sp.
GGCCGGTGCGAACGCGCCGCATGTTCGGCGGGCAGGGGGTGTACGTGGACGGCCTTTTTGTGGCCATCATCGACGAGGGGCAGTGCTTCCTCAAGAGCGACGCCACCACACGTGAGCGCTTTGTGGCCGCGGGTTGCGTGCCGTTCTGCTTCACCGGCAAGGACGGCGAGCGGGTGGAGACGAGCTACTTCCGCCCGCCTGAGGAGGCGATGGAGTCACCGCCGCTGATGCTGCCCTGGGCGCGGCTGGCGCTGGAGGCTGCGCTGCGTGCGGCGAACGCGAAAGCGGCAAAGGCAGCCCGGCCGCGCAGACCTGCCAAGTCGGCGAGCACGCCCGCCAAGAAGGCCGCCAAAGCCCGCAAGACTTCCAAGGCCTAAGCCGGTCAGCAGGCATAGCCCGGCCATCGGGCCCGCTCAAATTTGCATCGCTCGGGCAGTCGGCCTGCATTAGGCTCCGGGGCCCTGCTCCCCCAAGATCCGCCACCGCTGGCGGCAAGACGCCCCCCATGCAAAAACCCTGGCTCACCACCCTTGCGGCCTGCGCGGCTGCGCTCACCATGTCCACCAGCGCCACGGCAGACACCAAAGCCAAGGCGGCCATGCCCGCCACGTTCAAGAACCCGGTGGTCAGCGGGTTTGCGTCGGACCCCAGCGTCTGCCGCAAGGGCGATGACTACTACCTGGTCACCAGCACCTTTGAGTACCTGCCGGGCCTGCCGGTCTATCACAGCAAGGACCTGGTGCACTGGCGCCACATCGGCAATGCGCTGTCGCGCGAGTCGCAGCTGACCTTCCCGGGCCGCAAGAGCTCCAAGGCCATCTTTGCGCCCACCATCCGCTGCCAGCCCGACGCGTTCTACATCATCAACACCGACGTCGAAGGCATCGGCAACTTCGTGATCAACGCCAAGGACCCGGCGGGCCCCTGGTCTGACCCGGTGCGCATCCCCGAGCCCGAGTTCGGCATGGACCCGTCGCTGCTGTTCGACGACGACGGCACCGTCTACTACACGCGCCACGGCGGCCTGCGCAATGGCGGCGCCTACCAAGCCATCATCGACCTCAAGACCGGCAAGCTCAAAGAGCCCGCGAAGGAGATCTGGAAGGGCATGGGCGGCGTCTGGCCCGAGGGCCCGCACCTCTACAAGATCAACGGCTGGTACTACCTGATGATTGCCGAGGGCGGCACGTCCTACGAGCACCGCATCACCATGGCCCGCTCGCGCTCGCCCTGGGGGCCGTTCGAGCCGCACCCGGACAACCCGCTGCTCACCCACATGAACCGGCCGGACGCACTCTTCCAGGCCCTGGGGCACGCTGACCTCGTCTCCACGCCCGAGGGCAACTGGTGGATCACGCTGCTGGGCATCCGCTCGCAGAAGGTCGAAGGCAAGGGCAGCCACCACCACATCGGCCGCGAGACCCTGCTGGCGCCGGTGAAGTGGCGCGCCGATGGTTGGCCCGAGATTGGCCAGAACCGTGAGCTGCCCCAGCCTCAGCCCACCACCGGCTTGCCCGGCTGGCACCCCTGGCCGGCTGAAGCCGTGCGCGAGACCTTCTCGGCCAAGAAGCCTTTGGCACTGCACTGGAGCTTTGTGCGCACCTACGCCACGGGCCAGTGGTCACTGACCGACAAGCCCGGCAGCCTGCGCCTCTTGGGCAGCAAGACCGGGCTGGAGAGCCTGGAAGCCACGCCAACCTTCATCGGCCGCCGCCAGACGCACCTGAACCAGCGCTTCACCACCGAGGTCAACTTCAGCCCCAAGGACGCGGGCGATGCCGCTGGCGTGGCGCTGCGGATGAACGAGACGCACCACTTGCTGCTGGGCATCAGCGCGGCTGAAAAGGGCCGCCAGCTGCAATGCGTGCAGCGCCTGGCCGACAAGCCCATCGTGCATGGCACCGCAGCGTTGCCCGAAGGCCCGGTGCAGCTGCAGGTGGACGCCACGCCCACGACCTACAAGCTCAGCTGGCGTGCTGGTGGCGACAAGGTCGGCAAAAAACCTGGCGCCTGGCAGGCCCTGTGCAGCGTGCCCACCTACCAGCTCTCGACCGAGACCTCGTCCGGCTTCACCGGCGTGTACCTGGGCCTCTACGCCCACGCCCCCAGCGGCGGCCGCACCCCGGCCGACTTCGCCTGGGTGGACTTCGAAGCCACGGGCGACTGAGCAGGCAACACGGCCG
>CALMQC010000382.1 GCA_937871895.1 uncultured Roseateles sp.
CAATGCGCATGGGCCGAATGAGTTCCTGCACGTGCCGTATGGCAAGCGGCTGACGGCGGCAGTGGCCCAGGTGATTGCGGCAATGCCCTGAGAGCGATAGGCAATCAGCCTGCGGCGCGGCGTTCAGGACGGAGCATCTGGAGCAGCAGCAGCGGCAGCCAGCGCCCGCTCCGCCTTCGCCACCAACTGGCTCACCCGCGCCACCGTCAGACCCAGCTCCTGCGCCAGCGCCGTCATCGTCTGCCCACCCTCGGTGTGCGCGCGGCGTAGCGCCTCCTCGCGCGTGGGGCTGTGCTTCAGCCACCAGGCCAGGGTGCGCGGGCGTTGGCGCTGGCGCTGAGCCTTGGGTACTTCCCGCTGCTGTTGTTCTCGCCTTTTGTCCACACGCTTGGCGCCATGGCCTGTGGCCGGCGGCGCGGCAGCGTCCAGCATGCGCTGCACAAACTCGTGGTCGCCCAGGTAGATCTGGCGGTTCAGCGCTTCGTCCCACAGCGCCACGCCGCGCCCGGCGGCCACGTGCTCGGCATAGCGCTGCTGCGCCTGGGCCAACAGAGCGGGGGTGTCGGCGTCTTCCCCCAGCAAGTAGCCATGCAGGCCGGCGGTGTCCAGCCAAGCGGCCCCCGCTGCTTGCCCCACATGGGCGCGGTAGCTGGACCAAGGCCAATCGCCTGGCTGCGCCACCATGCCCGCCCGCACCGGGTTCAGCTCCACGTAGCGGCACACCTCCAGCAGGTAGGCGTCTTCGTCCACCAGGATGGCCTTGAACCGGCCCTGGAACACATGCCCCACCTTGCCATGCCGCCGGTTGTAGGCCTGCGAGTACACGCCATTGATGTGCCGCATCAGCAGCGAGAGGTTGGCCTGCCGCGTCTGCACCACGAAGTGGTAGTGATTGCTCATCAGGCAGTAGGACAGCATCACCGCATCAAACCGCTGCAGCCCCTGCGCCACCACGGCCAGCAGCCGGGCACGGTCGGCGTCGTCCACAAAGATGTCTTCACGCCGGTCACCCCGCGAGGTGACGTGGTATAGGGCGCCGGGGAACTCGATGCGCAGGGGGCGAGACATGCTTGGAGCCCGATCTCGCTCAGTCGATCAACGCCTCGATCACAGCTTTCGGATTGCGCTCGATCACATTGAGCAGCACCAGCGAGGCCCCATGGGGCGTGCGGTCCCCGCGCTCCCAATGCCGCAGAGTGGCCGTAGAGAAACCGAATCTGGCGGCGAACTCTTCCTGCGTCATTTCCACCTTGGCGCGCAAGGCCTTCACATCCACAGGACGGGGGCGATGAACACGCACACCTTGGCCACGCCCTTCAGCGTGCGCGATGGCCTCCTTCAATCCTTGTTTGATGCTGTCGAATGCCTTACTCATGATGTCCGTCCTTTCGCCTTCCAGATACTGACCAGGGCGCCGGTCAGTTCCGCCAACTCATTGCGATCCGATTTGCTCAGGTTGGCGCGGTCGCCTTTGGCAAACAGCGTCAGCAGGTAGAGCGGCATCTGTTCGCTATGGAAGTAGTAGATGGCACGCACTCCGCCACTCTTGCCATGGTCACCCCGGCGCCAGCGCAGCTTGCGCACGCCGCCGGTGCCTTCCATCAGGTCGCCAGCCTTGGGGTGCAAGGCCAGGTAGCGGATCAAATCTTGTCGCTCTTCCGGGCTGAGCAGCTTGTCCGCGATGCGGATGAACTCGGGCAGCTCAGCGACCGTTTGCATGCGCCAGAATGTAATCCATTGGGACGGCTTTTGCCACACCAAGCCGGTGAGCCACGACGCGTTGCCCCACTTCGCGGGAAACTCGCCGGGAGCTGCCGGGGAACTCGATGCGCAGGGGGCGGGACATGCGCGGGAGTTTAGGAGGGATTGCGGTGGGAGGGGGACTTAAGATTTAAGACTTGACCCCGATTTCCGCCGGCTGTATCCGGTGACGTCGACCGTCGCCGTGCCCAGGGTTCCCTGCAGCGAGTTCCACCAGGTCTGCATGTCGGCAATCTGACCGAAAGCCCACCCGCCTTCCTTGACCTCCAGCTCATTGGTGGCCTTGCTATCGCGGGCCTGGTCATCGATGAACTCAGTGGAGCGGAAGGAGACGACGTACTGGCCATTCGTCAGCCCGCGGTCAGAGTCACTCGTGCCCGTGTACTTGAACAGCGTGGCGCTGAAGCCGGTGGCGGTGTTCGGCTGGTGAGAGACGACCGTCCATTCCTGCGCAAACTGTTTGGCTTGCTCAGTGGTCATCCGGCTAGAGTGGTCATTGCCACGGGTCAGTACTGAGCCGTCGGTGCCGAAGCCGATGTTTTGAAGCGCTCCAACGCCGGGTGCTGTCGCTGCGACACCTGGCTCTACATTGAAGAGTGCTTCAGAGGCAATTTGCAAAAGCGCATAGGTTTGCAGAACTTGAGGTGTGGTGTTGGAATCGCTGGACGTAGGCACGTTTGGCCTCCTCATTTGGGTTGTAGAACGGTGTCGACAAATTTGCGGGTTTGGTAGCCAAGTTCATAGGGTGTGGGGCAGTTCCTGTCCGCCCGCCCACCCGCGTGTTGCCAAGGCCATCGACCCGAGGTCGAACCTCCGAATCCTGGGTCCCACACGTAGCGCGTGAGCTGAGCAACGAGTTCGCCCGTCTCTTGATCGATGACCTTGATCCTTGTACCGGCGATCCACAGCGCCCTGTCAGCTGGCTCGACCAAGTCCTCGTAGTCAACGGCGAATCTGGGTCGGCTGCGACCTGCTGCAAGGCGAACGACACCAGGATCGCCGGCGCTGTTCCGACTCCAATATCTAGGCAGCTCGTAGCGATAGCGCCTACCGTCCGATGGATCGACCGCCTCTACGTATCTGTAGCCATTGCTGGGTGGCAGTTCGTTGTCCGTAGGCGGATGCAGGTGACCACGCTCGCTCGGGCGTGACTTGTTTCGATACTCCGTCCACAAGAAGCTTTCGATGTAGCCCAGGGCCTGGGCTTCGTCGGCCATCGCTGCCCCGGGATACATCGGATCGAAATACTCCTTGCCCCCGAACGGAATCTCTGGCCGGATCCTGGTGAGCTCGATGCCTTCGACGTCCTTCACAACGCGCTTGACGACCACGCCGGCAGTCTTGCACCGCTCCTCAAACAGCGCTTTGGCCTTGGCGTACTTCTCGCGGTAGGAAGCCTCTTGTGCTTCGCGTTCCTGTTGCGCCGGGCTCTTGCCACAGCCACTGAGCAGCGCAGCCGACGCGAGGAGCAGGCCGAGCAGTGCCAGGCGCCGGTTGCGTGCTGAGCGGCTAGGGCGATTTATGAAGCAGTGATCAAGCAACATGGCGAACCTTCAAAGGTGGGCGCTCGCCCAGACAGATCTGAGCAAAAGCGCTGAGGCCAGTAGACGTGCTGTAGCCGCTGTGGGCCGTACGTGCAGCATGGTGACGCAAAGGCGCAGCGGACTCGTGTGAACTTGCAAGTGCGTCACTCACTCGGCGCGCCACGTGGTCAGGGTCCAAGGCGTTGACGAGGCGCCCATTCACCCCATCCTCCAGCACCTCTCGCACCGGCGCTGTATCGGAGCCGATGACCAAGCACCCCGTCGCCATCGCCTCCAGCATCGACCAGCTGAGCACGAACGGGTAGGTCAGGTACACATGCGCGGCAGACACCTGTAGCACCCGCTTGTAGGCCGAATACGGCACCTTGCCCAGGAAGTGCGTGCGCGCCGGGTCCAGCTGTGAGCCCACCTCCTGCAGCATCTTTTCGCGCCAGTTCTTAGCGCCATCCTTGTCGGGGTCTGGCTTGCGCCCGTAGCTGACCTCATCCCCACCCACGATGACGGTATGGACCGTCTTGTGTTCCTTTTGGATGGCTGGCAGCGCCCGCATGAACTGATGGAAGCCCCGGTAGGGCTCCAGATTGCGGGCGACATAGGTGATGACCGGGTCGCCAGCCTTCAGCACCTGCCCGCTAGGCAACTTGATCTGGGCGTTCGGGTCCGGCCCCAGGTTCTCGGTGTCAATGCCCTCGTGGGCGACGGTGATCTTGCTTTGGTAGGCCTCGGGGTGCTGGGCCTTTTGCCAATGCGTGGGGCTGATGGCGGCGTCGCAGTGCTCGAGGTTGAGCAGGTGCAGGGCGTTCCAGGTGCGGATGCGGGCGTGGTCGTCGAAGGTCGTGGGGAACTGGAGGAGATCGCACGGCGGCTGCGCGAGGTCGAACTGATCGACGAAACGC
>CALMQC010000383.1 GCA_937871895.1 uncultured Roseateles sp.
AATCAGTGCGGCCAGGCGAGTGGCTGGCCAGCGGCATAGAGGAGCTGCCGTTGTGGCGGCTGGTGGCGGCGTCGGGGGTGGCGGCCGGCTCGGCGTAGATCTCGGCCGCCAGCGTGCGCACGTGGTGCAACAGGCGGCGCGCGCCGGGCGAGAGCAGATGGCCGGAGCGGGTGATGAGGCCGAAGGAGTCCATATGGCAGGGCAGGCGCGCCGGCACGATGGCCAAGCCGGCATCGTGCACGAAAGACTGCGCGACCTCTAGCGGCATCACGTGCAGCGCGTCGGTCTGCATCATCAGCACGCGCACGAGCACCTGCAGGTTGGTCTCTGCAAGGCTGACGGGTAGTTCGAGGCCGGCGTGCTGGAACATCTGCTCCCAGCGGTGACGCAAGAGGTTGCCCGGCGTCGGCAGTACCCAAGGAAAGCGAGCCAGGTCGGCCAGCTGCACAACGTCGGCCTTCAACAGGGGGTGGCCCATGCGGGCAACCGCGCACACGGGTACGGGCGCGCTGGTGATGGATTCGTAGCGCAGGTCGGTGCCGTCTTCAGCATCGAGCAGGCGGCCGATGACGAAGTCGAGCACCCCACGGCGCAAGTTGTCGAGCAGGGCCTTGCTGCTGTCGCAGGCGACGCCGATCCGAAGCGATGGGGACTCGTCCTTGGCGCGCACGATGGCTTGTGGCAGCAGGCTGACGGCGGGTGTCAGGACGGCGCCCACCTCGACGCGGCCGCTGATGCCGTGCTTGAGTGCCACGATGTCGTCATGCGCGGCCGCGAGGCTGGACAGCGCCATGCGGGCGTGGCGGATCATGGTCTCGCCGTAGAGCGTGGGTTCCATGCCGCGGGCGTGGCGGTCAAACAGCCGCACTTCCAGCATGTCCTCCAGGTCCTTGAGCTGCTTGGACGCGGCGGGCTGGGTCATGCACAGCACATCGGCGGCGCGGTGGATGTTGCGCTCGTCGTCGATGGCGATGATGAGGAGAAGTTGCCGTGTCTTCAGGCGCGCACGCAGGAACCAGTTGGGGTTCGGCGTGGTGTCGGTGAGCGGCAGGGCGTCGTCGTCAAGGTCGGCGCTGGGCATGGTGGTGTCCCGGTAAGTCATGGGAAGCGAGCGATGAAGCCCCCCCTGCGGCTGAAGACTCAGCCGCGTGCTGGCGGATTTGGGCAGGGTCTCGATGCGGAAGTCGCGCGGGCCGGCCCCGTCAGTGAAAAGCTGGCCGGCGCGCTGGCGCAGGAAGGGGGCGTCGAGCACCACCTCGCGCGGCGTGTCGTCGGCATTGAAGCCCGCCACCCACCAGCTCTTGCCGGCGCGGCGGGCGATGACGGCGAAGCGGCCCGGCCCGCCGTCGATGAAGCGGGTCTCGTCCCAGCGGCGCGGCAACTGGCGCAGCAGGTTCTTGACCTCGGCCGGCACGGGGGCCATGCCTTCGGGGATCTCGGCGAAGTGTTGGATGCCGGAGAGGAAGAGCACGGCCTGCGCGAGCTCGAAGCCGTTTCGGGTGCGGCGCTGGATGTTCGGGATGTCGCCAAACACCATGGGCGTGAAGTCCATGGGGTCGAAGAGGTTGCGCGTGAAGGGCAGCATGGCCGCGTGCCCTGCCACCTTGTCCTGATCGGCCTGGCCGAAGGTGACGAACTCGAAGCCCTTGATGGCCTCGGCCGTCATGAAGTTGGGGAAGGTGCGGGCCCAGCCGCGCGGCAGCGTGGCGCCGTGGAAGTTGACCATCAGGCCGGCGGCGAGCGTGTCGCGCAGCAGGGCGAGGTAGTAGGCCTGCATGCTGGCGCCGTCGCCGCCGAAGAAGTCGATCTTGACGCCCTGCACGCCCATGTCGCGCAGGCGGCTGAACTCGCGTTGGCGTGCCTCAGGCGTGAGCAGGGCGCTCTTGGGCGTTTGTGGGGACTCGTTCCAGTCGCCCGAGGAGTTGTACCAAACGTGGACGCCCACGCCCTTGCGCTTGGCGTAGCTGACCAGCTCCTTGAGCTTCTCATCGCCGATGCGGGTGTCCCACTCGGCGTCGATCAGCAGGTAGGGCCAGCGCATGTCGGCCGCGTAGTCGATGAAGCGCTTCTGCACGTCAAAGACCGTGGCCTCGTCCTTGAGCAGCGCCCAGCTCCAGGCGGCGGCGCCGGGCTCGAAGCGGGCGGTGGCTGGCAGCGCGGGCGGCGCCAGGTCGGTGCCCAAGGTGGACTCAACGAGGGTGGCGAGCGTGCCCAGCGCGATCACGCGCCACGGCGTGACCATGGTGCCGTCGGCCTCGGCCAGCAGGTGGCCGCCGGTGAAGACCTCGCGCGCCATGGGCAGGCCCAGGCAGTAGTTGCCGCCTGAGGAGTCGGCTTGCAGGCGCGAGGCGTGGAAGCTGCCATCCATGCCCGCTTCCGTCAGCGCCACCCAGGTGGGGCCGGTGCGGAACAGGGCCGGAAACACCCAGCCGGCCGGTGAGGGCGAGGGCGTGCCGACGGGGATGTCCTTCTCGTAGTGCTCTTCGTAGGACGGGTTGGTGCCCTTCCAGCCCGTGCCGGCGACGGACATCGGCTGCAACCAGGCGCGGGCCTCTGGTGCGAATTGCAGGCAGGTCGTCTCGGCGACGAAGCGGCGCTTCTCGCCGGCCTCGCCCGGGGCGGTGTAGCGCAGGGCCAGGCCGTCGTTGGACACACGCACGTCGAGCAGCAGGCGCTGGCCGGCAGGGTTCTCCAACTCGAAGCGCTGCTCGTTGGCCGTGACCTGCACCTGCTGGCGCTTGCCGGCGGGCAGCTGGTAGCGCTCCTGGTGGCGGCGCGGCGGGCTGGTTTTGACGAGGCGCAGGTTGTTGCTGAGGTCAGCGTCGGCCAGTTGCAGGCCGAGGCGCGAGTCCAGCAACACCGGCTTGCCGGCCTGCTGCACGCGGTAGACGAGGCGCTGCTGGGCGTCGATGCTCACGTCCACCTGCACCCGGCCATCGGGGCTGACGAGCGCGGACGCCAGGCCGGGAGCGGCCAGGGTCAGTGCGGACAGCAGAGATGGGAGGACGCGCATGGGGTGGGTGGTCGGAGCGGCCGCGTAGAGGCTGGGCTCAGCGGCCCCAGCGCAGCACCAGCGGGTCCAGCCGGCGTGCGGCGTCCAGCAGGCCGGCGCGCACCTCGGGGCTCATCTCGGGGAAGGGATGGCGCGGCGCGTCGCAGGCGATGACGCCGCCTTCCTTCATCAGGGCCTTGGCGGTCAGGATGCCGCCTTGGCGGTTCTCGTAGTTGATCAGCGGCAGCCAGCGGCCGTACTGGCGCACGGCTTCCTCGCGGTCTCCGCGGTGGAAGGCGTCGAAGATCATGCGGATGCCGTCCGGGTAGGCGCCGCCGGTCATGGCGCCGGTGGCGCCGGCGTCCAGGTCGGCCAGCAGGGTGATGGCTTCTTCGCCGTCCCAGGGGCCTTCGATGGCGGCGCCGCCGAGGCGGATCAGCTCGCGCATCTTGCTGGCGGCGCCCGGCATCTCCAGCTTGAAGTACTTGAGGTTGGCGATGTTCTGCGCCATGCGGGCCAGGAAGGGGGCGGACATCGGCGTGCCGGCCACCGGCGCGTCCTGCACCATGATCGGGATGTTGATGGCGTCCGACAGGCGCTGGTAGAAGGCCTCGACCTGCCCTTCGGACACGCGGAAGGTGGCGCCGTGATAGGGCGGCATCACCATCACCATGGCGGCACCGAGCTGTTCGGCCTGGCGGCTGCGCTCGATGCAGATCTGGGTGGCGTAATGGGTGGTCGTGACGATGACGGGCACGCGGCCGGCCACATGCGCGAGGATGGCGCGGGTCAGCACGTCACGCTCGGCGTCGGAGAGGACAAACTGCTCCGAGAAATTTGCGAGGATGCACAGCCCGGTCGAGCCGGCGTCGATCATGAAGTCGACGCAGCGCAGCTGGCCCGGCAGGTCCAGGCTGCCGTCAGCGTTGAAGATGGTGGGGACGACCGGGAAGACGCCCCGGTAGGGCAGGGTGGCAGACGTGGGCATGATGGCTATAGGCGCAGAGGGCGGCAGCGCTTGGCCGCAATGGGCGGACCGAGGGTGCGCCCCGATGACGGAATGAGTAGGGATTAAAGTATGATTATGTCCTGTTGATTATCAGTAAGAACCCGGCATTTGCCTAAATCAACTTTATAAAGTCTGACTATTTGATTTGTTTGGCTACCCTGGGAGACAGGGGCTGGCCTGAGGAGTGGGTTCCATGAGTCAGTTTGCGCGCTATCCCAGCCTGCAGGACCGGGCGGTCCTGATCACCGGCGGGGCGACGGGCATTGGGGCGGATCTGGTCAAGGCCTTTGTCGAGCAGGGCGCCAAGGTGGCCTTTCTCGACATCGCCGCCGCCGAGGGCCAGGCCCTGGCCGCCGAGTTGGCGGTGGGCGCCCGCCATGCGCCGCAGTTCGAGGCGGCCGACATCACCGACATCCCGGCGCTGCAGGCGGCCATTGCGGCCTTGCGGGCGCGCACCGGCCCCATCCTCGCGCTGCTCAACAACGCGGCCAACGACAAGCGCCACCTGGCCGAGACCTGCACGGTCGAGCAGTGGGACGCCGGCATCGCCGTCAACCTGCGCCACCAGTTCTTCGCCGCCCAGGCCGTGCTGCCGGACATGAAGGCCGCCGGCATCGGCTCCATCATCAATTTCGGCTCGGTCAGTTGGAAGCTGCGGCACGGCAATATGCCGGCCTACACCTCCAGCAAGGCGGGGGTGCAGGGCCTGACGCGCGGCCTGGCGCGCGACTTCGGCCCCTACGGCATCCGCGTCAACACCTTGGTGCCGGGCTGGGTGATGACCGAGAAGCAATTGCGCCTGTGGGTCACGCCCGAGACGGCCGACGAGATCAAGCGCAGCCAGTGCATCGGCGAGCCCGTCCAGCCCATCGACATCGCCCGCATGGCGCTGTTTCTGGCGGCGGACGACAGCCGGATGTGTTCCGCTCAAGACTTCATCGTGGATGGCGGGTGGGTCTAGAGACGCACCCACCCCCTACCGGCTGCGCCGGCCCCCTCAAGGGGGCGCCGCTGGTGGACCGGCGGCGCCGGATCCACGGCGGCCGCTGAGTCGCTGGACAGAGCACCTTGAAAGCCGCGATTCGGCGGCGAATCACAGATTGACCACCTTATGAACATCCGCGAATACGGCCGCTTGCCTGATGGGCGCCTGGTGCACGAGTACGTGCTGGAGAACGAGCTGGGCTTGCGCCTGGTGGTGATCACGCTGGGCGGGATCGTCACGCAGTTGGAGGTGCCGGACGCGCGGGGGGTGCTGGGCAATGTCTGCCTGGGCTTTGAGGCGCTCGACGACTACGTGCACCGCAACCCCTCGTTCGGGATCATCGTGGGGCGCTATGGCAACCGGATCGCCGGGGGCAGCTTCGAGCTGGATGGGCAGCGCTACGAGCTGGACCGCAACGAAGGCAGCAATTGCCTGCATGGCGGGCGGCAGGGCTTTGGCAAGCAGCTGTGGCAGGCCGATGTGGAGACGCCCATGGCGGGCGAGGCGGCCGCGCTGCGGATGCGCTATGTGAGCCTTGACGGTGAGCAGGGCTTCCCCGGCAATATGCATGTCAGCGTGCGCTACTCGCTGGCCAAGGCCTCGCGGGCCTGGCGCATCGACTACGAAGCCACGACCGACAAGCCCACGGTCGTCAACCTCACCCACCACGCCTACTTCAACCTCGCGGGCGGCGGCTCGGTGCTGGACCACCGCCTGCAGCTGCATGCCAGCCGCTTTACCGAGGTCGATGCCAAGCTGATCCCGATCGGCCATGTGCCGGTCGAGGGCACGCCTTTTGACTTCCGCAGCCCGCGCGTGGTGGGCGAGCGCATCCGCCAGGGCCACCCGCAGTTGCAAGTGGCGCGCGGCTACGATCACAACTTCGTCCTCGACGCGCCGCTGGCAGCCGATGGCCTGCGCCCCGCCGCGCGGCTTGAAGACCTGGCCAGTGGCCGCGCGATGACGGTCTTCACCAGTGAGCCGGGCGTGCAGTTCTACTCCGGCAACTTCCTGGATGGGTCCTTGAAGGGCTGGGGCGGGCAGATGGTGCGGCAAGGCGATGGGCTCTGCCTCGAAACCCAGCACTTCCCCGACTCGCCCAACCACGCGGCCAGTGAAGACTGGCCCTCCACCGTGCTGCGCCCGGGCACCGTCTGGCGCAGCAGCACCGTCTACCAATTCGACTGACTCGACCGACATGTCCCAAGCCCTCACCGTCCAGCGCACCCTCAGCCACCTGCTCGGTGAAGGCCTGCAATGGCATGCCCCCAGCGGCCGCTGGTGGTGGACGGACATCGAGGGGCGCAGCCTACAGGCCTGGACGCCGGGCAGCCCCGAGCACCTGGTGCTGCACCTGCCGGACCGCCTGGGCTGCTTCACCCACACCCGCTCCGGCGCCTTGCTGCTCGGCTTTGCCAAGTACCTGGCGGTGCTCAAGCGCTTTGACACCCAGGCCGTCGGCGAGCACACCCTGGGGGCCGAGGCCTTGCAGGTGGTCTGCCCGGTCGAGGCCGACACGCCCAGCACCCGCGTCAATGACGGCCGCTGCGACCGGGCCGGCAACTTCGTCTTCGGCACCCTCGACGAAGCCGAGCCGCGCCAAGCCATCGCCCACTACTACCAATATTCCAACGCCCACGGCCTGCGCCGCCTGGCGCTGCCGCCAGTGCGCATCGCCAACAGCACCTGCTTCAGCCCCGATGGCCGGCAGATCTATTTCTCAGACTCACCGCTGCAGACCATCTGGGTCTGCGACTACGACGCCGCCTCCGCCCAAGTCGGCGCCCCGCGCGTCTTTGTCCTGTGGCAAGGCCCGCAGCGCGACCCCGATGGCTCGGTGATCGACGCCGAGGGTTGCTTGTGGAATGCCGAGTGGGGCACCGGCACCGTGGTGCGCTACGCCCCCGAGGGCCGCGAGCTGGCCCGCTACCAGGCCAATGCCTGCAACACCACCTGCCCGGCCCTGGGCGGCCCAAACGGCGACGAGCTGATGGTCAGCAGTGCGCGTGTGGGCCTGAGCGCCGCGCAGCTGGCGGCGCAGCCTTTGTCCGGCAGCCTGTTCGGCACGCGCATCCCCGCAGGCCTGGCGCTGGCCGACGCCCTGTTTGCCGACGCCTAGGCTTTCAAGAACTCGGCCTTGGTCCCCAGCCAGCGCTGAATCTGCGCCTGGGCGGCTGCAGGGTGCCGCTCCAGCAACATCGGCGCCAGCTTGCGCGCCGTCTGCAACAGCGGCGCATCCTCCTGCAGGTCGGCAAAGCGCAGCAACTCGGCCCCGCTCTGGCGTGAGCCCATGAACTCGCCGGGCCCGCGGATCTCCAGGTCTCGGCGGGCGATCTCGAAGCCGTCGGTCGTCTCGACCATGGCCTTCAAGCGGGCCTTGCCGGTGTCGGACAGCGGTGCGGTGTAAATCAGCACGCAGACACTGGCCTTGGCCCCGCGCCCGACGCGGCCGCGCAATTGGTGCAACTGCGCCAAACCAAAGCGCTCTGCGTGCTCGATCACCATCAGGCTGGCGTTGGGCACGTCCACGCCCACCTCGATCACCGTCGTGGCGACCAGCACGCTCATCGTGCCGCCCGAGAACAGCGACATCACCGCCGCCTTCTCCTTGGGCGGCATGCGGCCGTGCAGCAGGCCCACCATTTGCCCCGGCAGCGCGTCAGAGAGCTCGGCGTGCGTCTCGGTGGCGTTGCGCAGGTCCACGGTCTCGCTCTCTTCCACCAGCGGGCAGACCCAGTAGACCTGCGCGCCCTGGCCCACCTCGAAGCGGATCTTGTCGATCACGTCGAGCCGCTTCCCTTCGGCAAACAGCTTGGTCACGATGGGGCTGCGGCCCGGTGGCAGCTCGTCAATCGTGCTGACGTCGAGGTCCGCAAAGTAGGTCATCGCCAGCGTGCGCGGGATGGGCGTGGCGCTCATCATCAACAGGTGCGGCTCCAGAGCCAGGGCTTTCAACTTGGCTCTCAAAGCCAGCCGCTGCGCTACCCCAAAGCGATGCTGCTCGTCGATCACCGCGAGCCCCAGCTTCGCAAAGCGCACCTTGTCCTCGATCACCGCGTGCGTGCCCACCACCAGCTGCGCCTCGCCGCTCTCGGCCGCATCGAGCATGGCCTGGCGCGCCTTGCCCTTGACGCTGCCCGTCAGCCACGCGACGCGGATGCCCAGCGGCTCCAGCCAATCCACCAGCTTGCGAAAGTGCTGCTCGGCCAGGATCTCGGTCGGCGCCATCAGCGCGCACTGCCAGCCGGCATCCACGGCTACCAGCGCCGAGAGCGCCGCCACCACCGTCTTGCCCGAGCCCACGTCGCCTTGCAGCAGGCGGTGCATGGGCTGCTGCCGCGCCAGGTCTTGCGCAATCTCCTCCACCACGCGCTGCTGCGCCGCAGTGAGCGAGAAGGGCAGCGCGGCCAGCAGCCGGTCCACCAAGCCGCCATGAGACGCTTTGAGCGGCGGCGCGCGCAGCTTCTCGCGCTCCAGCTTGGCCTGGCGCTGCGAGAGCTGCTGGGCCAACA
>CALMQC010000384.1 GCA_937871895.1 uncultured Roseateles sp.
CCGTCGAAGCGCTCGCACCACACCCGCAGCACCCCGCTGCGCCCCGCCAGCGCCAGCCATACCGTCCCGACCGGCTTCTCGGCACTGCCACCCCCCGGGCCAGCGATGCCCGTGACGGCGATGGTCCAGTGGACGGTGCCGGGGACTCGAGCGAGCAGGCCGGTGGTCATCGCCTCAGCAACTTCGGCACTGACGGCGCCGTGGGTGTCAATCAAGGTTTTGGGCACGCCGAGCAGCTCCGTCGTGGCCTCATTGCTGTACGTCACCACGCCACGTTCGTACCAGTGGCTGGAGCCGGCGAGGTCGGTGCAGGTGGCGGCGATGAGGCCGCAGGACACGGCCGTGTCGGGGCGCTAGCCGCAGGAGCGGAACGCCGTGGCGATTTGTGCGTTTAGGGCGCAGGCTACTTGCATGACGATCCTTCGGTCGAACAGGCGACGCGAAGTCAGTTGTCGAAGTTCGCTTCGCTCACGCCTCTCACGCCAAGTTTGGTAGAAGTCTAGGAGCGGTCAGGGTCTTGGCAATTTGCACCCTCCATTCATGGGGGCGGCCCAACTCAGTTCGTTCATCTCCAGCCGGTAACCTCCGAACTTCTACCAAGCCAACGTGAAAGATTGCACAAATGGGAGTGATCCAAAAGACTTTTGCAGCCACCGCGCTGCTTGCAGCCACCACCGGCGCCTGGGCCGTGACCGCGACCGCATCGCTGTCGAACATCAAATTTCAAGTCTTTGACTTGAACCCGCTGGACGGCATTGCGCCGTCGTTCACGATCTTGAGCGGAACGGTTTATACGGTTGCGTACTCCGAAAAAGGCTTGAGCGACTATCAATGGGTCCTGCCAGCATCGTCACAAGTCAACGCGCCGGGTCTGGCGCTGGCAAGCTCGGCAGCCGGCAATGCGCTCGATCCATCCAGCTTCACGCTGACAAGTTCGCTGTCCGACACGGCGCTGAGCACCTACGGCGATTCGAGCGTTTACAGCCAAGCCTATTTCACGCTGTCGCTCGGCGCTGGCACGCTGCTGCTGGTCACGGCCGACGCGGACGTTGCGGCCAACGGCTTTGGGTCGGTGGATCAAACTTGGCTCAGCGCTTCCGCCGGTCTCGAATTCCGTCTGTCCGACAACGGGTCGGCGGTCTACAACTACGGTGGTCGATCGGTGTTCACAGGTTTTGGCTATTCCAACCTAGCGCCTAGTTCCTCGGGACAGTTCAGTTTGAGCTTTATCAACTCGACGAGCGAGAGCATGGACATCAACTTGAATGCCAACGCTCAAAGCTACGTCACCACCCCGATGGCAACCCCTGTCCCGGAACCGACCACCTCGGCCATGCTGCTGAGCGGCCTGGGCGTCGCCTTCGGCGTGGCTTTCCGCCGCCGCGAGCGCCGGGCCTGAGCACTGGCTGGTGATCCCTCTAGAAAGGCCACCCGCACGGGTGGCCTATTTGTTTGGTCGAGCAGCTTCAGCCCGAGCGCCCAACCGGAGGGCTTCACAGCCCTTCAGCTGGCCTGCCCCAACTGCCACTTCAGTGCGCCAAGCCCTGAGGTCACCGTCTGCCACCGCACCCGCGCCCGGTCGCCCTCAAAGCGCTCACACCACACCCGCAGCACCCCGCTGCGCCCCGCCAGGGCCAGCCACACCGTCCCTACAGGCTTCTCGGCACTGCCGCCGCCCGGCCCGGCAACGCCGGTAACGGCGATGGCCCACTCCACCGGCGCATGGGTGAGCAAGCCGGTGGCCATGGCTTCGGCGACTTCGGCGCTGACGGCGCCGTGGGCGTCGATCAGGGCCTTGGGCACACCGAGCAGCTCTTGCTTGGCCTCGTTGCTATAGGTCACCACGCCGCGCTCAAACCAGTCGCTGGAGCCGGCGAGGTCGGTGCAGGTGGCGGCGATGAGGCCGCCGGTGCAGGACTCGGCGGTGGCCATGCGTTCGCCACGGGCGCGGAGCAGGATGGCGATCTGTTCGACGAGCTCAGGGGTGGTCATGCCAGCGCGAAGCGATAGACGGCGATGACGGCCAGCGTGCAGCCCGCGGCGACGAAGTCGTCGAGCAGGATGCCGAAGCCCTGGCGCCAGCCGATGGGCTCGCCGGGTTGGAGCTTGAAGAGGCGGTCGGCCCAGGCGACGGGGCCGGGCTTGGCGGCGTCGAAGAAGCGGAAGAGGCCGAAGGCGACGAGCTGGCCGACGAAGCCCATGGGGGCGGCGAGCCAGAGCACGAGCCAGAAGGCGACGACCTCGTCCCAGACGATGGCGCCGGGGTCACCAATGCCGAGATGCTGGGCGCAGCGGGTGCAGGCCCACCAGCCGACGAGCGTGGAGGCAGTAATGCAGAGCAGCCACTCGCGGTCGCCCCAGGACGGGAAGATGAGGCCGAGCGCCCAAAACGCGAGCCAGGCCCAGAGCGTGCCGACGGTGCCGGGCGCCTTGGGCGAGAGGCCGCTGCCAAAGCCGAGCGCGATCCAGTGGGCCGGGTGGGGCCACATGAAGACTGCAGTTGCACGACGGGGCGCAGTCATGACTTGAAGTGATCAAAGCTGCGCCAGGTGGTGGGCAGCAGTTGGCCGGCTTCGTCGCGCACGCGCAGCCCCCGCTCGGGTTCGATGACGCCGATGCGGTAGAGCGTGAGCCCCACGTCCGGCAGCGCGTGGCCGAGGGGCACGGTGAAGACGAGCTCGTAGTCGTCGCCGCCGGCCAGCAGGCATTCGATCTGCCACTCGCGCGATTGGGCGGCCAGACTCGGACTGCGCGGCAGCGCGGGCAGGTCGAGGTTGGCGCCGACACCTGAGGCGGCGAGGATGTGACCGAGGTCACCGGCGAGGCCGTCGGAGATGTCGATGCTGCTTGAGGCAATGCCACGCAGCGACTGGCCGAGGGCGACGCGTGGATTGGGCTGCTCCATGGCCGGGCGCAGGGCGTCGAGGTTCGCGGCACTCACGCGACCCCGAAAGGCTTCGAGTGCGAGCCGCGCGTCACCTAACCGGCCGGAGACCCAAATCTCATCGCCCGGCCGCGCGCCGTCGCGGCGCAGCATCTGGCCGGCCGGCGCCTCGCCAAACACGGTGATGCAGATGTTCAGCGGGCCCTGCGTGGTGTCGCCGCCCACCAGGGGGCACTCAAAGGTATCGGCCAGCGCTAACAGCCCGCGCGAGAAGCCGGCCAGCCAGGCTTCATCGACACGCGGCAGCGCCAGCGCGAGCGTGAAGCCGCGCGGCGTGGCGCCGCAGGCGGCGAGGTCGGAGAGGTTGACGGCCAGGGCCTTGTGGCCGAGGTGGGCCGGGTCCACGGTGGGCAGGAAGTGCCGGCCTTCGACCAGCATGTCGCTGGAGATCAGCCAGTGGTGGCCGGGCGTGGGCACGAGAGCGGCGCAGTCGTCGCCAATGCCGACGGCAACGCGGGCGTCCGCGACGGTGCGCGTGAAGTAACGGCGGATCAGATCGAATTCACCCATCCAACGCATTGTCCCGGAGCAGGTTTGTGAGCTCGACGGCGGACTTGACCTCCATCTTCTCGAACACGCGGGCGCGGTGGACCTCGACGGTGCGCACGCTGATGTCGAGCGTGTCGTCAATCAATTTGTTTGGCTGCCCCTAGGTTACGAGGCACATCAC
>CALMQC010000385.1 GCA_937871895.1 uncultured Roseateles sp.
TGGTCAACGTGCTGGGGCGGCTGAACGCCGCGCCGCTGCCGCAGACGGCGGCCACGCAGTTGCGGGTGGGCATGCCGGCGCTGGCCGACACGGCGCGCTACGACAGCCTGCGCGCCGATGCCGGGCAAACCGCCACGGACACTGCAACCGACGCTGCAACCCAGGAGGCCGACCATGCGTGACGTGATGGTCGATCTCAAGCAGTTGCGCCTGCACGGCATGGCCGGCGCCTGGGGCGATCTGGTCGAGCAAGGCGCCAGCGCCGGACTGGACAGCGCGCGCTGGCTGATCGAGCACTTGCTGCAAGCCGAAGGTACCGACCGGGCGGTGCGTTCGGTCAGCCACCAGATGCACGCGGCCAAGTTCCCCATGCACCGTGACCTGGCCGGCTTCGACTTCGAGGTCTCGCCGGTGGACCGCAAGCTGGTCACGCTGCTTGCCGGCACGGCGTTCACCGCGGAGGCGCACAACGCCGTGCTGGTGGGTGGCCCGGGCACGGGCAAGACGCACCTGGCCACGGCCATCGGTGTGGCCGGCATCACCCAGCACGCCAAGCGGGTGCGGTTCTACTCGACGGTGGACCTGGTCAACGCGCTGGAGCAGGAGAAGGCCCAGGGCAAGGCCGGGCGCATCGCCAGCTGCCTGCTGCGCATGGACCTGGTGATCCTGGACGAGTTGGGCTACCTGCCGTTCAGCCAGGCCGGCGGTGCGCTGCTGTTCCACCTGCTCAGCCGGCTGTACGAGCACACCAGCGTGATGATCACGACCAACCTGGACTTCGCCGAATGGTCCAGCGTCTTCGGCGACGCCAAGATGACCACGGCGCTGCTGGACCGGCTCACGCACCACTGCCACATCGTGGAGACGGGCAACGACTCGCAGCGCTACCGGCACAGCCAGGCGCAGGCGAAGGGGCGCATCAAGGCGCGGGAGCAGGCCCGCAAGAGCACGAAGAGCGAAGCCGAGGCAGAGCCCTTGTGAGCCGCGCCGCGCGCGGGGGAAGCCGCTACGGGCTACGCCCTTCGCGGCTTCCCCCGCGCGATCAACACAACGCACAGGAGGCCAACGAACCAGGCAAAGACCGACACTTATCCACAGCCAGCGACACAAAAGCTGGCTTCAGCCCCTGGCTCAAAATCGGGTCGGCACAGTGGCTCAGAATTGGATCGGCGCCGACATGTAAAGAGTCTTTACCCTACCGTCAACCCCCTGCGAGAATGATGTTCAGCCCTCGTTGCATTCCACACACAACACGTGCCCAACATCACCGTCGCCCGAAGACAGAACGCACTGGCCCTGTTCCAGGACTACGCCGAGAAGGCCTTGGCGCAAGGCACGCCGCCGAAGGGCCTGGAGCAGGCATTCGCGGCCACGCTGCAGATCTCGCCCAGCATGTGGAGCCAGATCAAATCGTCTCGGCCCATCGGCGACAAGCTGGCGCGGCAGATCGAGGCGATGACCGGGCGCCCCGTGGGCTGGCTCGATGCGGAGCGCAAGGATGCGTCGCCGACACCCGCGGAGACGGCCTTCCTTGAACTCGCTCTGGCAGCCTGGCGGGCAACGAACAGCGCTGGCCGCAAGGCGCTGCGCGAGCAGCTGAAGGCGAGCATTGCCAACGCAGGGTAAGTCTCAGCCTCTGCCTTCGGCAATTCAAGAACTCGCACGGGCGAACACCACATCCGCGCAAGCCGGAACGCGACGGACCTGTAGACCGGCACCGAAGGCCAGCCCACCCTCGAATGGGGCGCGCAACCACGCCCCGTGAGTTGTTGCATAGTTAATGTATTTATTGACTTTCACAGCCATTTCACAACAGAATGCACCATGAAGGCCAGCGCCACCGCGACCACCACCACGCACGAACAACAGGTGCTGCGCCTCGCACGAGCGCGGACCCTGCTGCGCGCGCGTGACGTCGCGCAGCACGGCCTGCCGACCATTGCCCTGACGCGCCTGGTGCAGGCCGGCAAGCTCCAACGCGTGGCGCGTGGCCTCTACGGCCTGCCAGGCGCCGAGATCAGCGAACACCGCTCGCTGGCAGAAGTCTCGGCTCGCGTACCCAAGGGCGTGGTCTGCCTGCTGTCGGCCCTGCGGGTCCACGAGATCGGCACACAGGCCCCCCACGAGGTCTGGATCGCGATCCCGCCGCACATGACGAGCCCGCGTATGGACCAGCCCGCCATTCGCGTCGTGCGCATGTCGGACGAGGCACTCACCGATGGCATCGACCACCTGAGGATCGACGGCGTCGACGTACCGGTCTTCACCGCCGCGCGTACCGTCGTCGACTGTTTCCGGTTCCGCAACAAGATCGGCCTGGACGTGGCGCTTGAAGCCCTACGCGACGGATGGAGCCAGCGCAAGTTCACGCTCGACGACCTCTGGCGGCACGCCACGCGCGGCCGGGTGGCCAACGTCATGCGCCCCTACATCGAGGCCATCACGGCATGAGCCCGCCGGGCCGTCCCAAGGGCGAATACCGGAGGGCGCTGCCCGAAGGTGCCACAACGTGCACCCCGGGCCGCTCCCAAGCGCTCGTCCCGGAGCGCGCAGTGCGGAGGGTCGTTCGGTGACCGCGAACCGCGCCGCGTCTATCCGTACCCGGCTCAAGCAGCACACCGACACGGCGAAGCAGGACTTCAACCTGAACCTGACCCGGTACGGCCTGGAGCGCCTGCTGTACCGGCTGTCGATCTCTGAGCACGCACCGAACTTCCTGCTCAAGGGTGCGCTGCTCTTCCAGCTTTGGTACGGCCAGCCGCACCGACCGACACGTGACGCAGATCTGCTGGGCTTCGGCCCCGACGATGTGCCCACCCTGGTCCGCGTCTTCCGATCCATCGCCTCTATCCCTGGCGACGACGGCGTCGTGTTCGACCCTCAATCGGTTGCAGGCGCACCGATCCGGAAGGACGCCGGCTACGGCGGCGTGCGCATTGATCTGCGCGCCACCCTCGACGGCGCGCGCCTGTCCCTGCAGATCGACATCGGCTTCGGCGATGCCGTGACGCCCGCAGCGCAGCCCATCAACTACCCGACCCTCCTGCCAGACGTCCCCGCACCGACGCTTCGCGCCTACCCCAAGGCCACCGTCGTCGCCGAGAAGCTGCATGCGGTGACCGTGCTGGGCATGACCAACACCCGCATGAAGGACTTCTTCGATCTCGCGCTGCTGCTGCGCGACACCACGCTCGACGATGTGGAACTGCAGCAAGCGGTCGAAGCTACTTTCGCCCGCCGACAGACCGCCGTGCCGAGCACGACACCCATCGGCCTGAGTGAGGATTTCGCCCACGACACCACCAAACAATCGCAATGGCGGGCGTTCCTCAACAAGAACAGGCTGGACCCGATGGATCTGGTCGACGTGGTCAGGGCCATCCGCGCGCGCGCAGCGCAGTTCGGGTTCCCCAGCCGCTAGCACCTCGCGGACTTGATGTTCCTGGTCCGCCACGGCTCGATCCGCGCATCCGCCAGATCGGTCTGGCGATCACGGCACGCCAGGCTGGGCCGTTCAAGTGACAGGCCGCAGAATCTGCCTGGCCTGATCCGCACGCGGAACAAGGCAATGCGATGGGTACCGCAGCGCGCGCCCTGACTTGTCTCGGCCAAACCATCATGCTGCAATCGTGCGTCATTCCACCCACGGAGCAGCTCGATGACCGACTTCAAGGGCAAGCATGTCTGGTTCGAACTCAACACCAC
>CALMQC010000386.1 GCA_937871895.1 uncultured Roseateles sp.
ATGCTCGCCAAGAACCTCGACCACTCCGGCACCCCGCACACCGGCGGCGGCAGCAGCTACAGCGCATCCGCCGGCCTGTCCAGCACCCCCACAGGCCGCTGGACCGGCGGCACCACCTGGGGCGACGGGTTCGGCAGCGTCATGGGCAGCGCTGATGCGAACGAGATGACTGCCAAGCTCACGCAGTCCATCGTCGGCATCCTGGACAGCACCGCCACCACGTTTGGCCAGCAGGCCGGGTACGCGGCGGCCACCAGCTTTGCGGACGACACCAGCAAGGACGGCGCCTGGGGATCGTTGCTGCTCAAGCTCGGCGACACGGTGCTCACCGACTGGAATGCCGCGCGCACCAGCAAATGGGCGCCCCGGGTGTTCTCGGACGGCAGCGCCGGCAGCGCCGAATACCTGGCCGCCGTCTCGCAGGACGTGCGTGCCGCGCTGGACAGCATCGACCTGCCCGAGTGGGCCGACAAGATGCTGGGCAAGCTGGGCGCCTCCGCCTCGCTGGAAGACCTGTCCAAGGTGGTGGCCGAGATCAACGCCACGCAGGTCGTGCTCAAGTCCCTGGGCGCCAGCGTCAAAGGCTTCGCCGGGCTGAGCGGCGAAGCGGTGCTGGGCATCATCAACGCCAGCGGCGGCTTGCAGCAGTTCAGCACCGCCATGAGCGCGTACTACGAAAACTTCTACTCCGAACAGGAGAAGTTCGACGCCAAGCTGGCTTCGCTCAACACCCGCCTGCAGGAGATGGCGGCCGGAGGCGCCTTCGCCAATTCCAGCGCCGAGTTCTACCGGGCCATCACTGAGCCTACGCGGGAGAACTTCCGCAAGCTCATCGAAGCGCAGGATCTAACCACCGCCAGTGGGCAGACCACCTACGCCGCGCTGCTGAGCCTGTCGGGCGTGGTGGCCGAGTTGACCCCTGTGGCAGAGAAAGCCGCCGACGCGGTGCAGACCCTGGGCACGGCCGCTACCACCCTGGCTGACGTGCAGAAGTTGTTTGACGCGCAGGCCAAGACTATCCTCAACAGCACGCAGTACACCGCCTACCGCATCCAGCAGATTCAGGCCACCTTGTCGGCCGCCGGCATGGACCTGAGCGCTGCGCAGATCACCCATGCCACCCGTGAGCAGGTGCTGGCCGGGTACCAACAGGCACTTGCCGCCGGAAATCTGGCCGCCGCCAGCGCCATCCTCAACGTGGTGGATGCGCTCACTGAGGTGTCCGCCGGCTTCCAGGGTGTCACCATCGAAAGCACCAGCGCTGCTGCGGCCGTGCAGAAGGTGGTCACTACTCTGGCTGACGTGCAGACCCAGTTCGGCAGCGCCGCGCGCACCCTGCTCAACGACGCGCAGTACACCGCCTACCAGGTGGCGCAGATTCAGGCTACGCTGGGCTCCGTCGGTATCAACGTCACGGCTGCTGACATTCAGAACGCCACCAAAGAGCAGGTGCTGGCGGGACTGGGTGAGATGATGGCTGCCGGAAACCTTGACGCGGCTCGCGCCATCCTGAGCGTGGTCGATGCGCTGTCGCAGGTCAGCAGCGGTTTCCAGACCGTGGCCGCCACCGCCAGCAACGCCGCCGCTGTGATGCAGCAGCGTGCCGGGCTGGAGTCCACTCTGCTCAATCTTACCGGCAACACCGCCGCGATCCGCGAGCGCGAGCTGGCCGCGCTGGACGCCAGCAACCGGGGCCTGCAGCAGCATATCTACACCATCCAGGACGCGCAGCAGGCCATCCAGGATGCGCAACAGGCCGTGAACGACGCCACCAGTGCGTACTCCGCGCAGGAGTCTGCGATCAGCAATCTGCAAAGCGCCGCGCAGAAGTGGATCGGCACGATGGCTACCGCTACCAGCCTGCTCGACCAGATCAGTGGCTCGCTGGGAGGGGCCGGTGGTAATCGCGAAGCGCAACTCTGGGCTACTGTCAACGGCAGCGGAGACATTGACGAGCGCCTGCGCGCTGCGCAGGAACTGTACAGCGTCATCACTCAGACCGCCGCCACTGAGCAGGCTGCGCAGGACAATGCCCTGGCCAACGCCAAGGCCCTGCTGGACTACGGGCACCGCCTGCGCGACTACGTGCAGGGCCTGAAGACTGGCGATCTCAGCACCCTGACCCCTGCGCAGAAAGTGGCCGAGGCGCTGGCGCAGTACCAGACCACGCTGGCCGCGGCGCAGGGGGGAGACCAGACCGCCCTTGGCAACCTGCAGGGCGTGGCCGACACCTACCTGCGCCTGGCCCGCGAGTTCGACCCCGCCAGCTACACCGCCAGCGTGTTCACCAGCGTCACCGACGCGCTCGACCAGCTGGGCGCCGGCCTGATCAGCAGCAACGATCCGCAGGTCACCCTGCTGCAGGCCCAGCTTGACGCCACCCAGGCCGCCAGTGGCAGCGCCAACGCCCTCAGCGCAGACCAGATCGAGCGGCTGCGGACCTTGCAAGGCGTGGTGCAGGACCTGTACGCCCAGGCCGGTGCGCAAAGCGCTATTGCCAACGCGCAGGTCAGCAGCGCGCAGGCCAACCTGCAGGCCCTTGGCGCCGCGCAGTTGGCGGCCCAGCAGACCCTGGCCGCGCGCCAGCAGGCCGTGGTGGACGCGCAGAACGCCGCCACCGCCTACATGGCCACGCTGGCCGACGTGGCCGTGGCCGAAGATCGGAA
>CALMQC010000387.1 GCA_937871895.1 uncultured Roseateles sp.
CGCCGGCGAGAAGTTCGAGCGCTTCGAAACTGGCTTCATCGGGGCCGGCGACACGCTCTCGGCCGCGCTGGCCGCGCTGATGTCGGTGGGCGCCGAGCTGCACTCGGCCGTCAGCGAGGCGCTGTCTTTCCTGGACCAATCGCTGGATGCCGGCTTTCGCCCCGGCATGGGCAATGTGGTGCCCGATCGCTTCTTCTGGGCGCTGCCACCGGCAGAGGGCGAGGAGCCCGAAGGTGGGCCTGAAGGCGAGCCTGACACCGCGCCACCAGAGCCCCCGCGCCGCGTGCACTGACGCCTCTCCCGTTTCCTTCTCTGCTTCCGCCATGGCTACGAACATCGAGCTCTTCGAGCGCGCGCAGCGCGTCATCCCGGGCGGCGTGAATTCGCCCGTCCGCGCCTTCCGTGCCGTGGGCGGCACACCGCGCTTCATCGCCCGGGGCGAAGGGGCCTATATCTACGACGCCGAAGGGCGCCGTTATGTGGACTACATCGGCTCCTGGGGTCCCATGATCCTGGGACACGGTCATCCCTCGGTTGTCGAAGCCGTACAACAGGCGGTGCGGGACGGGCTCTCCTTTGGCGCGCCAACTGAGCGCGAGATCGAACTGGCCGAGGCCATCCTCGCCCTGGTGCCGAGCATGGACCAGGTGCGCCTCGTCAGCTCAGGCACCGAAGCCACCATGAGCGCCATCCGCCTGGCACGCGGCGCCACGGGCCGGACCAAGTTCATCAAGTTCGAGGGCTGCTATCACGGCCACACCGACGCCCTGCTGGTGAAGGCCGGCTCGGGCCTCGCCACCTTCGGTCACCCGACCAGCAGCGGCGTGCCGCCCGAGACGGCGCAGCACACCATCGTGCTTGAGTACAACAACGTCGAACAGCTTGAAGCCGCCTTTGCGGACATGGGCGGCGAGCTGGCCTGCGTGATCGTCGAGCCCATTGCCGGCAACATGAACTTCGTGCGCGCCAGCCTGCCCTTCATGCGCCGGCTGCGCCAACTCTGTAGCCAGCACGGCGCCCTGCTGATCTTTGACGAGGTGATGACGGGCTTTCGCGTCGGCCTCACCAGCGCCCAGGGCCATTACGCCCGCCTGCTGCCCGGCTTCGAGCCCGACCTCTCGGTGTTCGGCAAGGTGATCGGCGGCGGCATGCCGCTGGCGGCCTTTGGCGGCAAGCGCGAGGTGATGAAGCACCTGGCACCGCTCGGGGGCGTCTACCAGGCGGGCACCCTGTCCGGCAACCCGGTGGCCACCGCCTGCGGCCTGGCCACGCTGCGCGAGATCAGCCGCCCCGGCTTCTTCGACGCCCTCGCGGCCAAGACGCGCCAGCTCGTCGAGGGCCTGACGGCCGTCGCCCGTGAGAACGGCGTGCCCTTCAGCGCCGACTGCGAAGGTGGCATGTTCGGCTTCTTCCTGCTGCCCGAGCTGCCGCAGAACTACGGCACCGTGATGACGACCGACAAGGAGCGCTTCAACCGCTTCTTCCACGGCATGCTGGATGCAGGCATCTATCTTGCTCCTGCGTTGTACGAAGCGGGCTTCGTGTCGGCGGCGCACAGCCAAGCCGATATCGAGGCCACGCTGACGGCGGCCCGTACGGCGCTGCGCTGACCAGCCCGACTTTTTTGCGACACCCCGGCTCCGGCCGGAGGGGAGTCACCGTCATGCACCTTCACATCCTCGGCATTTGCGGCACCTTCATGGGCGGCATTGCCGCGCTCGCCCGTGAGGCGGGCCACCGCGTCACCGGTTGCGACGCCAATGTCTACCCGCCCATGAGCACCCAGCTCCAGGCCCTGGGCATCGAACTGATCGAGGGCTTTGGCGCCGACCAGCTGGCGCTCAAGCCCGATGTGTTCGTGATCGGCAATGTCGTCACGCGGGGCGAGCGCTTCCCGCTGATGGAAGCCGTCCTCGATGCCGGCCTGCCCTATGTCTCGGGCCCTCAGTGGTTGGCCGAGCACGTGCTGCAAGGGCGCCACGTGCTGGCCGTGGCGGGCACGCATGGCAAGACCACCACGACCTCGATGCTGGCCTGGATCCTCGAAGCCGCCGGCCAGCAGCCCGGCTTTTTGGTCGGCGGCGTGCCGCAGAACTTCGAGGTCTCGGCCCGGCTCGGCAAAGGCCAGGCCTTCGTGATCGAAGCCGACGAGTACGACACCGCCTTCTTCGACAAGCGCAGCAAGTTCGTCCACTACCGGCCACGCACCGCCGTGCTCAACAACCTCGAGTACGACCACGCCGACATCTTCCCGGACCTGGCCGCCATCGAGACCCAGTTCCACCACCTGGTGCGCACCGTGCCGGCCTCGGGACGCCTGGTCGTGAACGCTCGCGACGAGGCGCTGCAGCGCGTGCTGGCGCGTGGGCAGTGGAGCGAAGTGCAGCGCTTTGGCGCCAAGCGCGAGGAACCCGGCGTGCTGCGCGTGCGGGGCGAGCCGCAGGCCTTTGACGTGCTGCGCGGCGCACTCAAGGTCGGGCGCGTGGAGTGGGCGCTGATGGGCGAGCACAACCAGCTCAATGCCCTGGCGGCCATCGCTGCCGCCGAGCATGTGGGCGTGGCGCCCGAGCAAGCCTGCGCAGCACTGGCCAGCTTCCAGAACGTGCGGCGCCGCATGGAGTTGCGCGGTGAGGCCGGTGGCGTCAAGGTGTATGACGACTTTGCCCACCACCCGACCGCGATCCGCACCACGGTGGACGGCCTGCGCCGCCGCATCGCCCCGGGCGACCGCGTGCTGGCCATCTTCGAGCCGCGCTCCAACACCATGAAGCTTGGCGCCATGAAGGCCCAGCTGCCCTGGGCGCTGGAGGAGGCCGACCTGAGCTTCTGCCACCAGGGCGGCCTGGGCTGGGACGCCCGCGAGGCGCTGGCGCCGCTGGGCGCCCACGCCCAGGTGGCCGATGACGTGGACGCGCTGGTCGCTAGCGTCGTGAAGCTCGCCAAACCCGGTGACCACCTGCTCTGCATGAGCAATGGCGGGTTCTCCGGCATCCACGACAAGCTCTTGCGAGCTTTGGCAAGTCGAGCCTGATCGGGCCCGACTTGCTGCTTCAGCTCTTCGTTACGGATGCCCTCAGCATCGCGTCCAGCAGATCCGCGCTTTCGGCGATGTGCGCGCGGGTTTCAAGCGACAGGCCGGGCTTCGCGCCCGCTGCCTTGAGGCTGGCCACCAGTTGCACCGCATGGAAGCGGGTCACGGCAAAGGCATCGGCAAAACCGGCTGAACCGTTGAGGCTGCGGTTGAGCAGCAGTTGCAGGCGGCGGATGTGGTCGCGCTGCAGGCGGCGGCGCAGGGGGTCGATCTCGCCGCCGGTCTTGAGCTCGCTCCAGATCGCAGCTTGTAGCGAGCCCCAAACCTCGCCGAGCGAGATCAGGCCCTTGCGCTGCGCCTCGGGCACATAGGTCGGCAGTTCGATCAAACGGTGCGCGGTTTGCGGCGCCAGCAGACGGTCCAGCACCAGGCCTTGCAACTGCAACACGACGTCGGGGATGGACAGCGGCAGGCCGCGCCCCCATTCGTTGTAATCCACGCTCTGGCTGGCCAGGAACTCGGGCTTGAAGCGGAAAGCCTCGGGCGAGAACAGGCTGCCGGTGATGAACTTGAGCGCCTCACGCTGCTGCGCGGGCTCCACCGGGCGGAACGGCGTCTTGGGCGTGATGCCGGGCACCACGCGCTCGGCGTAGAGGCCGCCCACGTACTTGCTCACCGCCTGCGTGGCGCGAGCCAGTTGGCGGAAGGACGAATCCAGCGAGCGGCGGGCGCGCAGCGGGTCCTCGCCGGCTTGGGGTTTGCGCGTCTGCAGGCGCTCCCACAGCTCCTGGCTGAGCTTGAGACGCTTCTTGGCAAAGGCCAGGGTGTCGTCGCCCAGGTCGAACTGGTTGGACCGCGGGTCGAACCCGTCGTAGGCGCCGCCAATACCTTGGTCCACATCGTCACCGTAGGCCAGCTCGGGCTCGGTGGAGCGCGCCGCGATGCGCGCCAACTCGGCGGCCTCCTGATCTTGGGGCAGCGGCTTGTAGGCGTACTCGATGGCCCAGTAGTCGTAGGCGCCCAGCGTGCTGTTGACCAGGGTGGTGGGCGCCTCGCCCTTGAGCGGGATGTTGTTGGCCGTGTAGTCCATCACCGAGTTGGTGATGCCATGCACGTCGGTGTAGGCCTTGTCCTTGAGCTTCTGTGCCGACACAGAATTGCTGGCGCGGAAGTTGTGCTTCAGGCCGAGGGTGTGGCCAATCTCGTGCATCACGGTGTCCTTCACCACCGCCTGCGCATACGCTTCAACTTCGGGGCTGTCGTCGTCGAGCCCGTCTCGCGCGGCCAACAGGTCGATGGCAAAGCCGAATTCACTGGCGGCCTCGGCGGCATAGGTGCAGAGCTCGGCTTCGCCGCGCCAGCTTGCCGTCACACGCGCCAGCCGCTGCTCGCTGGTCAAGGCTTCCTGCACGCGCAGCGCCGACACGTCGTCCCGGAAGAAGCGGCGCGCGCCCCGGCCAAAGACGTCGCTCATGCCGATGTCGGCATCCAGAATCTCGCCGGTGCGCGGGTCCACCCGGCGCGGGCCGATGGCAAAGCCCACATCGGCCCCGGTGAACCAACGCACCGAGGCGTGCATTGCGTCCATGTTGTCCCAGTCGGCATCGTCGGGCTGCTGGCGGGCCTCAATGGCGTTTTTGAAGCCGATCTTCTCGAAGGCCTTGTTCCACTCCAGGATGCCCGCAGTCACGGAGGCGCGGTACTTCTTGGGAATGTTCTTGTCGAGCCAGTAGACGATGGGCTGCACGGGCTCGGACAGCTCGGCGGCCGGGTCCTTCTTCTCAAGTCGCCAGCGGTTGAGCAGGTGCACACGAGTGCCGGCCTTCACGTCGTCCGAGAGATCGACATAGCTGGTCATGAAGTGCCCCAGCCGGGGGTCCAGGTGGCGGACCTTGGCCGGCGTCTCGGGCAGCGCGCGGAAGTTGTAGACAAAACTGAAGAAGAAGGAGCGCGCATCGGGCGTGGTCTGCGGCGCGCTGGGGATAGGCACGGCCGGTGGCACCAGCGGCGGCGCCGGGATACGCGCGGTCGCGTAGTGCATGCGGGCGGTCAGCGTGGTGAGCTGGGCTTCAGCCCGGGCGGCCTCGAAGTAGCTGTTGGCGCGGTCGGGGCCATACACCAGCCGGAACTTCACTTCCAGCTCGGTCGAGAAGCCAGGGATGTCGTACAGGAACATGCCCGCATCCACCAGGGTGGACTTGCGATCCGGGTGGTCCTGCGCGGCCACCGTGCCCGCGGTGATCAGGCTGGGGGAGAAGGATTGCTCCACCATGGCCTTGGTGTCGCCCTCGGCGCGAAAGGCGGTGTTGAGCGCCACCAATTGCACCTGGTTGCCGATGCGGCGCCACTCGACCAGATGGCTGTCGTCCATCTGGCTGGCGTAGAGGCCCCGCTCGCCCAGCGAGTTGGCCACGTTGACGGAGAACAGGAAGGGCTTGTTGAACGCCGCCTTGGGGATCTCCAGCCACACCTTCTCGTCCTTGCGCCAGATCGG
>CALMQC010000388.1 GCA_937871895.1 uncultured Roseateles sp.
CCGAACTGGAGCGCTGCGACGTCGATCAGGTCGTGGTCCTGCCCTTCAACGACGCCCTCGCCTCGCTGCCGGCCCAGGACTTCATCCGCCAGGTGCTGATCCAGGGTCTGGGCGTGGGCTACGTGCTGGTGGGCGACGACTTCCGCTTTGGTGCCAAGCGCTTGGGCGACTACGCCACGCTCGACGCCGCCGGCCGGGCCCAAGGCTTTGATGTGGCCCGCATGCTCAGCTACGAAGTCCATGGCCTGCGCGTCAGCAGCTCGGCCGTCCGCGATGCCCTGGCGCGCGGCGACATGAGCGCCGCCACCGCCCTGCTCGGCCGGCCCTATGCGATCAGCGGCCACGTCGTCCACGGCCGCAAGCTCGGGCGCCAGTTGGGTGAATCGAGCCTCGGCGCCGGCAACGGCTTCCGGACGCTGAACCTGCGCTTCACGCACGACAAACCGGCTGCCCAGGGCATCTTTGCCGTGCAGGTCCATGGCCTCGCGCCGGACCCGATTCCGGGCGTTGCCAGCCTCGGCCGCCGGCCCACCGTCGAAGACGCGGGCCGCGTGCTGCTGGAGGTCCATTGCCTCGGCTGGCCCCTGGGCCCGGAGGGGGGCTACGGTAAACTGGCGCGCGTGGAACTGCTGCACAAACTCCGTGATGAAGCCCGCTACGACGGGCTGGAGGCCTTGACGGCAGCCATCGCGGCCGACACCGCTGCGGCCCGTGCTTTCCTGGCTGCGCACGCGGCCGAACGTCGCCAGACCACGCGCGACCGAATTTGACGGCTCGCCGCCGTCCGCCCACTTCCCGTACCGCTTGCTTCGTCAGGCCGCCACGTGCCTGACCGTCCGCCATGAGCACTCCTGCCAGCACCCCCGACTACCGCGCCACTCTCAACCTGCCTGACACGCCCTTCCCGATGCGGGGCGACCTGCCCAAGCGCGAGCCCGCCTGGGTCAAGGCCTGGGAGGACGGCGGCATCTACAAGCGCCTGCGCGACGCCCGCTGCGGCGCCCCGAAGTTCGTCCTGCACGACGGCCCGCCCTACGCCAACGGCCAGATCCACATCGGCCACGCCGCCAACAAGATCCTCAAGGACATGATCGTCAAGGCGCGCCAGCTCAAGGGCCTGGACGCCGCCTACATCCCCGGCTGGGACTGCCACGGTCTGCCAATCGAGAACCAGATCGAGAAGACCCATGGCCGCGGCCTGCCACGCGACGAGGTGCAGGCCAAGAGCCGCGCCTACGCCACCGAGCAGATCGACGCACAGCGCGCCGACTTCAAGCGCCTGGGTGTGCTCGGCGACTGGGACCGGCCCTACAAGACCATGGACTTCGCCAACGAGGCGGGCGAGATCCGCGTCTTGAAGCGCCTCTTCGAGCGCGGCTTCGTCTATCGCGGCCTCAAGCCCGTCTACTGGTGCTTCGACTGCGGCTCCTCGCTCGCCGAGTTCGAGATCGAGTACGCCGACAAGCAAAGCCCCGCCGTCGATGTCGCCTTCCTGTGCGCCGAGCCCAACAAACTGGCCGCCGCGTTTGGACTGCCCCAGCTCGACAAGGACGCCTTCACCGTCATCTGGACGACCACGCCCTGGACCATCCCCGCCAACCAGGCGCTCAACCTCAACCCCGAGCTGCCCTACGCCTTGGTGGACACGGCCAAGGGCCTGTTCCTCGTCGCCGAGGCCTTGGTCGAGAAGTGCCTGGCCCGTTGGCAGCTCGAAGGCCGCGTTGTGGCCACGACCCAAGGCAAGCAGTTGGCGATGCTGAAGTTCAAGCACCCGCTGGCCCACGTGGACCCTGGCTTTGACCGCGAGAGCCCCGTCTACCTGGCCGACTACGCCACCGCTGAAGACGGTACCGGCGTCGTCCACTCCGCGCCCGCCTATGGCCTCGACGACTTCCAGTCCTGCATCTCGCACGGTCTGAAGTTCGACGACATCAAGAACCCCGTCCAGGGAAATGGCGCCTACGCGGCCGACCTGCCGCTGTTCGGCGGCCAGCACATCTGGAAGGCCAACCCCGTCGTCGCCCAGGCCCTGCAAGACGCCGGCCGGCTGATGGCCCAAAGCAAGCTGACCCACAGCTACCCGCACTGCTGGCGCCACAAGACGCCCGTGATCTACCGCGCCGCCGCGCAGTGGTTCGTGCGCATGGACGAGGGCGAAGGCTTGTTCACGTCGGACAAAGCCCCGCAGAGCCTGCGCAAGACGGCGCTGGCCGCCATCGAGGCCACCAGCTTCTACCCCGAGAACGGCAAGGCCCGGCTCTACGACATGATTGCCGGCCGGCCCGACTGGTGCATCTCGCGCCAGCGCGCCTGGGGCGTGCCCCTGCCCGTCTTCCTGCACAAGCTCACCGGCGAGCCACACCCCAAGACGCTGGAGTTCATGGAGCGCGCCGCAGCCCTGGTGGAGCAGCGAGGCATTGAAGCCTGGTCGCAGCTCGACGCGCGCGAATGGCTGGGCGCTGAAGCCGACGACTACAGCAAGGGCCAGGACATCCTCGACGTCTGGTTCGACTCCGGCTCCACCTTCCAACACGTGCTCAAGGGCAGCCACGCCGGCAGCGGGCATGCTGAAGGCCCCGAGGCCGACCTGTATCTCGAAGGCCATGACCAGCACCGCGGCTGGTTCCACTCCTCGCTGCTGATCGGCTGCGCGCTCTATGGCCGCGCGCCCTACAAGGGCCTCTTGACCCACGGCTTCGTCGTCGACGGCCAGGGCCGCAAGATGAGCAAGTCCATGGGCAATGTGGTCGCGCCGCAGACCGTGTCCGAGAAGTACGGCGCCGAGATCCTGCGCCTTTGGACCGCCGCCACCGACTACTCCGGCGACCTCGGCCTCGACGACAAGATCCTGGCCCGCGTGGTGGACGGCTACCGCCGCATCCGCAACACCTTGCGCTTCCTGCTGGCCAACACCTCGGACTTCGACCCCGCCCAGGCCGTGGCGGCGAGCGAACTGCTGGAGGTGGACCGCTACGCGCTCGCCCGCGCGTCGCAGTTGCAGCAGGACATCCTGGCGCACTACGAGCGCTACGAGTTCCATCCTGTGGTCGCCAAGCTCCAGGTCTATTGCTCCGAAGACCTCGGCGCCTTCTACCTCGACGTGCTGAAGGACCGCCTCTACACGACCGCGCCCAAGAGCCTTGCGCGCCGATCGGCGCAGACCGCGCTGTGGCACCTCACGCACGCCATGCTGCGCTGGATGGCGCCGTTCCTGAGCTTCACGGCCGAAGAGGCCTGGAAGGTCTTCACCGGCG
>CALMQC010000389.1 GCA_937871895.1 uncultured Roseateles sp.
CCGCCGTCCTTCAGGTCGTCACGGTCCACGCTGGTGATGACCACGTACTTGAGCTTGAGCGCCGCAATGGTCTGGGCGAGCTTGACGGGCTCGTCGGCATCCAGCGGGTCCGGCCGGCCGTGGCCCACGTCGCAAAAAGGGCAGCGGCGCGTGCACTTGTCGCCCATGATCATGAAGGTGGCCGTGCCCTTGCCAAAGCATTCACCGATGTTGGGGCAGGAGGCTTCTTCGCACACCGTGTGGAGCTTTTGCTCACGCAGGATCTGCTTGATCTCGTAGAAGCGCGTGGTCGGGCTGCCGGCCTTGACGCGGATCCACTCCGGCTTCTTCAGCACCTCGGCCGGCACGACCTTGATCGGGATGCGCGAGGTCTTGGCTTGCGCCTTTTGTTTTTCGGACGGGTCGTAGGGGGTGCTGGACATGGGCGGGCAGACGTCAGGGAGAAAGCTGGGCGAGCAGGCGCTCCACCAGCACGTCGGCCACGGCTGCGGTCTCGACGCGAAGGCCCAGATTATCGAGGGAGGTGGTTTCGAGCCCCGCATACCCACACGGGTTGATGCGCTGGAAGGGCGCCAGGTCCACGTTCACATTGAGCGCCAGGCCGTGGAAGCTGCAGTGCCGGCTGACCTTGATGCCGAGCGCCGCGACCTTGGCCAGCCCGCGAAAAGGGTCATCGGGCAGCGCCGGGCCGGTGTGCGCGGCATGGGCGGCTGGCGCGTCCGGCCGTACATAGATGCCCGGTGCGCCGGTCACGCGAAAGCCCGTGACGCCAAAGCGCTCCAAGGTCTGAATCAAGGCCGCTTCGAGCCGGAACACATACTCCTTGACGAAGATGTTCAGGCGCCGCAGGTCGATGAGCGGATAGACCACGATCTGCCCCGGCCCATGGAAGGTGACCTGGCCGCCGCGCTCGGTCTGCACGACGGGGATCGGCCCCGGGTCCAGCAAGTGTTCAGTTTTGCCCGCGATGCCTTGCGTGAAGGTGGCTGGGTGCTCGCAGACCCAGAGTTCATCTGGAGTGTTGGCGTCGCGCGCGGCGGTGAAGGCACGCATCGTGTCGAGCGTGGGCAGGTACTCGACCTGCCCCAATCGTTTGACGATCACAGCACAACCTTGACCATCGGGTGCGTGGTCAGCGTGCGGTAGAGCTCGTCGAGCTGCTCGCGGCTGGTGGCCGTGATCGTGATCGTGAGGCCCAGGTAGTTGCCGCCTTTGCTGGGGCGCTGCTCGATCGTCGTGTGATCGAAGTCGGGGTCGAACTGCAGGGCCACGTGGGCAATCGCCTCGACGAAGCCCTCCACATGCGCGCCCATCACCTTGATGGGGAACTTGGACGGGTATTCGATCAGGGACTTTTCTTCAGCCATGGCGGCCTCGTTCATTTGATCCAGAGACGCAGGGAGTCCCACGCGCGCCCCATCAGGCCCGATTGGGGCACGGCTTCCAGCACCACCAGCGGCACTTCGGCCACCGGCGCGCCCGCAGTGGTCATCACCCGGATGGTGCCGACGCGCTGACCCTTGGTGAGCGGCGCCACCAGAGGGTCGGTACGCTCGACTTGTGTCTGCAGCTTGCCGGCATCGCCCTTGGCCACGGTCACGTAAACGGCGTCGCCGGCACCCAGCTTGGCCTCGCGCTGCTCGCCCTTCCAGACCGGCACGGTCGAGATGACCTTGTCGGCATCGAAGACCTTGACCGCATCGAAGGCCGTGTAGCCCCAGTTCAGCAGCTTCTGGCTCTCGGACGCGCGCGCCTCCTTGGAGGCTGTGCCCATCACGACAGATAGCAAGCGGCGCTTGCCGTTCGGGAATTCGCGCTGGCTGCTGGCGATCAGGACGTAGCCGGCCGCCTCACCGTAGCCGGTCTGCAGGCCGTCCACCGTCGGGTCGCGGCGCAGCAGCAGGTTGCGGTTGTCCTGGCGGATCTTGTTGTAGGTGTAGTCGCGCTGCGAGTAATAGCCGTAGTACTCAGGGAAGTCGCGAATGATGTGCGTGGCAATGACAGACAGATCGCGTGCACTGCTCTTGTGGCCGGGCTCAGCCGTGCCGGTCACGTTCTTGAACTCGGTGTTCTTCAAGCCCCAGGCCTGGGCTTGGCGATTCATCAACTGCACGAAGTTGTCGACCGTGCCGGCCACGCCCTCCGCCAGCGCCACCGAGGCGTCATTGCCGCTTTGGATGATCATGCCGCGCAGCAGCTCGTCCACCTTGGGCGTCATCGTGGTGTCGAGGAACATCAGCGAGGGCTCGCCCTTGCGCTCGTCCCAAGCCCGCCTGGAGACCGGCAGGGGCTGCTCCAAGTTCAGCTTCTTCTCACGCAGCGCCGAGAAGACCACATAGGCCGTCATCAGCTTGGTCAATGCGGCTGGGTCTTGAGGGCTGTCTGCCTCGCGTTCAGCCAGCACCTGGCGGGCGGTCACGTCGATCAGCAAGTAATTGCGCGCCGCAATCTCGGGCGGCTGCGGCGCTTGGGCCTGGACCAACTGGGTGCAGGCGGCAGCGAGGAAGGCGACCAGGCGTCGAATCATCAGGTCAGGGAAGGATCGAAAGCGGACACGACCAGACGCTTGAGCAGCGGCAACTGGCCGTGGAAGAAATGGCCCACGCCGGGCACGACGACGACCGGCAGGCTCTGCGGCCGGGCCCAATCCAGCACGCTGGCGAGCGGCACGACGTCATCCTGCTCGCCATGGATGACGAGCGTGTCGGCCGGCACGGTGGTGGTGTCGAAACGGCTGGTGGCGGGCCCGACCAGCACCAAGCGCCGTGCGGGCTCGGCCAGCTGCTTCGCCGCATGGGTGGCCACGTAGGCCCCGAAAGAGAAGCCGGCCAGCAGCAGGGGCTCGCCAGCCGTGCGCTCCGCCGCGATCACCGCGAGGGCATCGTCGATCTCGCCCCGGCCCTCGTCCCAGCCGCCTTCGGACTTGCCGATGCCGCGGAAATTGAAGCGCACCGCACGCCAGCCCAGTTGCACGAAGGCGCGTGCCAGCGTCTGCACGACCTTGTTGTCCAGCGTGCCGCCCTGCGTGGGGTTGGGGTGGCAGATAACGGCCGTGCCTCGCACTGCCACGCCCTCAGGCGGCAGATCGAGGGCGCACTCCAGGGCGCCGGCCGGGCCGGCGATCAGCCGGCGTTGCGTCTGGGAATTCATCGGCCGACGGTGTCGGGCAGCACCAGGCGCTCCACCACGCGGCCGTGTTGCAAATGGCTGCTGATGATCTCGTCCAGGTCGCTCTGGTCCACAAAGGTGTACCAGACGGCCTCGGGGTAGACCACCGCCACCGGCCCGCCGGCGCAGCGGTCCAGGCAGCCGGCCTTGTTGATGCGCACGCCGCCCTTGCCCGCGAGGCCCAGGCGCTTGACCTCGGCCTTGCAGTGGTCGAAGCCTTGCTTGGCGTGGTGGTCGGCGCAGCAGGCCTCACCGTTGTCGCGCTGGTTGAGGCAGAAGAAAACGTGCCGCTGGTAGTAACTCATAGCCCGGAATTGTAGAAGTCGCCCCTCGGGCGTGCCCTGCGTGCCAAGCGATTCAGCAGCCACAGCAGGGTCACAAAAGGCCAGGTCCATGCCAGCCAGCGCGTGAGGCCGTAGAGGTTCACGAAACGGCCCTGCTCCCAGGCCTGCACATTGAGCGCCAGATAGGGATCGGACGGCGCCTGGCTGATGAGCGCGATCTGCGCGCACAGCACCGGCAGGGCCAGCACCGCACACCAGGCATTGGGCATCAGGCTGCTCAGCGCCGCCAGGAACATGGCCAAACCCATGCCGGCCATCGACACATCGCTCACCCAGGCCCAGGCATGCTCGGGGCCGTGATAGAGGCCGGCGGACAGCGCGGTGGTCAGCGCGCCCACCAGCAAGCCCAGTGCCACCAGCGGGACGCGCCGCCATCCGCTTTGCGCCACCGACAGCGCCACCAACTGCGGCGCCCACAGCCCCAGCGCAATGGCCAGCGCCTCCAGGCCAGGCGGCATCGCGGCCGCGAGGTCCAGCGCTTCGTCACCCCACTGCAGGGCCCAGGGCGTGCCGTCAAGCGCGTCCACCAGCAATTCGCGCAGCTTGGGCAGCCACTGGCCCAGGCCAAAGGGCAAGGGCGTGGGATAGAGCAGCGCCAGCGGCCACAGCGCCAGCAAAGCCAGCGCCTGCGAGCTGCGTCGCACGAACCAACGCTCGCGCAACTCCTGCCAGCGCGATAGCAGCTCCAAGCCGTTCAAGGCCGCCGCCAGCTGCACGCCCAGCACGGCGCCCAGCGAGTTCAGCCACAGGTCGGCCAGCGAAGGCACGCGGCCCGGCAGGAAGAACTGCAGGCTCTCCATCGACCAGGAGAGCAGTGGCCAGGGCAGCAGGCCCAGCCACCAGGCCCGAGCCCGCCCCAGCCCGGATCGCAACGCGGCTGCGTAAGCCAGAAAGCCGAGCGGCATATAGCCGACGATGTTGATGACCACATCGAAGCGCAACAGCCGCTTGGGCCAGGGCGGCAACCACGGCCACTCCAGCCCCGGCGGCCAGCGCCAGGGTGCGAACGGATAGAGGCTGGCGTAGAGCGCCAGCAGCGCATAGGCCAGCAGCAGCCAGGACGCGAAGCTCTGGCGCCGTTTCATCTAGGGCCTGTTGGCACTTGGGCCTTCCCGGAGGGTTGTGACCAAAACAGGCGCATGCGGCGTTGCAAATCCTCGTCGGGGTCCGCCCCGACTTGCGGTTTGCGCCTTGCCTGCGGCTGTTTTGATCACAACGCGACCCATGCCCAAGTGCCAACAGGCCCTAGAACGGTTTCACCGTCACCAACACCACGATCGCCGCGAACAGCAGGACCGACACCTCGTTGAATACGCGGAACCAACGGTGACTGCGCCGGTTGGCCGAGGCCTCGAAGTCGCGCAGCAGCTTGCGGCACACGTGCTGATAGCCGACGGTGGCCACCACTAAGCCCAGCTTGGCGTGCAGCCAGTAGCTGCCACTGAATCGCTCCGCGCCCCAACCGAGCCAGACCCAAAACCCCAGCCCGAGCGCGATCAGCATCAGGCCGTTGGCAAAGCGGTAGAGCTTGCGTGCCATCACGAGCAAACGCTCGCGCTCGGCGTGGCTGTCGGCCGGCACCATCGCCAGGTTCACGAAGATGCGCGGCAGGTAGAAAAGGCCCGCGAACCAGCTCGCGACGAAGACGATGTGGAAGGCTTTGACCCAGAGCATGGGGTCAGTGTAGGGCGGCACAGCGCTGCGATTGCTGTGTGCAGAAGCCCGGTGGTGTGTGAGCCCGCAGGGCTCCAACGGGCTTGGCGGTTCGATGCCGAAGGCATCCGGCGCGCATGCGCCGAGCGGGTCGCGCAGCCGGATGCGACTGAAGTGCGAAACGCCTGACCGATAAAAAAGCCCCGGCCATGGGCCGGGGCGCTAAAGCCTTTCGCTGTCATCACGAGAAGGCTCCTGCTCAGGGAGGAAAAGCAGGGAATGACGACCTTGCGGCTATCATTCACTGACCATTTTATCGCGCCCCACACGGCTCGTCACGAGGTCGTCCGAGAAAACGGTCACGGGGTTAGCACGGGTGCCGCGAAGCCCTTCTTGGCCACGCTTTCTTTGAGCTGTCGTGACACGTTCAAGCACCTTCCCCGCCCCCTATCCATCGAGCCGGCCGCGCCGTCTGCGCCGCGATGCCTTCTCACGCAATCTGGTTCGCGAGAGCCTGCTGACGCCGAGCGATCTGATCCTGCCGGTGTTCGTGCATGAGGGCGTGGACCTTGTCACCCCGGTGACATCGATGCCCGGTGTGGCGCGGCAATCGCTCGACCACTTGCTGCGCACCGCCGAGCAGTGCGTGGCGCTTGGCATCCCGGTGATGGCGCTGTTCCCCGTCATCGACGCGAGCCTGAAGACGCCCGATGGCCAAGAGGCCTTGAATCCCGCCGGCCTCGTGCCGCGCGTGGTGCGCGCGCTCAAGAGCCGCTTCCCGGAGCTGGGCGTGATGACCGACGTCGCGCTCGACCCCTTCACCAGCCACGGCCAGGATGGCGTGATCGACGAGACCGGCTACATCCTCAACGACCGCACCGTCGAGATCCTCTGCAAGCAGGCGCTGACCCAGGCCGACGCGGGCGTGGACATCGTGGCGCCGTCCGACATGATGGATGGCCGCATCGGCGCGATCCGCCAGGCGCTCGAAGGCGCGGGCCACATCCATACGCGCATCATGGCCTACAGCGCCAAGTACGCAAGCAGCTTCTACGGCCCCTTCCGCGACGCGGTGGGCTCGGCCGCCAACCTGGGCAAGGCCGACAAGAAGACCTACCAGATGGACCCCGGCAACTCCGATGAAGCGCTGCGCGAAGTGGCACTCGACATCGCCGAAGGCGCCGACATGGTGATGGTCAAACCCGGCATGCCCTACCTGGACATCGTGCGCCGCGTGAAGGACGAGTTCCGCGTGCCGACCTTCGCCTACCAGGTCAGCGGCGAGTACGCGATGCTCGAGGCCGCGGCGGCCAACGGTTGGCTCGACCACGACCTGGTGATGATGGAATCGCTGCTGGCATTCAAGCGCGCCGGTGCCGACGGCATCCTGACCTACTTGGCGCTCGACGCGGCACGCAAGCTGCGCGGCTGATCCTGCGGCGGCGGCAGCCAGCCGCCG
>CALMQC010000390.1 GCA_937871895.1 uncultured Roseateles sp.
TGGAGGCCATCTCCTGCAGCGAGGCCGTGGTCTCTTCGACGCTGGCCGCTTGCTGGGAGGCTGAGTGCGACAGCGACTGAGACGTTTGCGAGACTTGTTCAGCCGCAGAGTTGAGCTGCTCGGCGGCGACCGTCACCTCGCGGATCGTGCCTGACACCGTGTCCACCAAGGTGTTGAAGCGATCGCCCAGCATGCGGAAGAACGCGTCCTTGCCTTCCAGGTCGATGCGCTGGGCAAAGTCCCCCTGCACGGCGCCCTCCACGATCTGATTGATCTCGTGCTCGGCAGCCACCTCGGCAGTGCGGTCCTTCCACTCGACCACGGTGCCCAAGCGTTCGCCCTGGGCATCGACGATGGGGTTGGCCACCAGCGAGAAAGTCAGGCCACTGACCTGGATCTCGGTCTTGTACTCGCCCTTGAGGTTGGCCAGCAGATTGCGCTGATGCGCCGGGTTGCGGTGGAAGGTGTCGAAGTTGGCGCCGATCAGGCGGCGGGCGTCGAACTGCGGCAAGGCCGTGCGCAGGTTCGCTTCGTTGCGCTGCATCATCTGCGTGACCGAGTGGTTCATGTAGACGATGTGGCCGTCAGCGCCGGCGATCATCACATTGGTGGAGCAGGTGTCGAGCGCCTGCTTGACGCGCGCGTTCTCAGCCGCCAGTGCCTGCTCGCGCTCCTGCGCGGCCAGCTCGGCGGTGATGTCCTTCCACTCCACCACGGTGCCCAGGTGCTTGCCCTGGTGCACCACGGGGTTGACGATGAGGTCAAAGCGCCGGCCGCCGATGTGCAGGCGCGTCTTGTGCGTGCCCTTCAAGCGGTCGAGCATGCCGCGCTGGTGCGAGGGCTGCTTGTGGAAGCTGTCGATATTGGTGCCCACCACGCTGGCCGCGCTGAACTGCGGCAGGTCCTTGCGGATGTCGGGCTCGGCAGTGGCCAGCATGGCCTGCAGCGAGGCATTGGTGTAGATGATGTTGTAGCCCGCGTCAGCCACCATCATGTTGGTGGCGGCCACGTCGAGCGCCTGGCGGATGCGCTCCGCGTCCTCGGCCCGGCGCTTGGTATCGGCAAACTCGAAGCCGAGCCGGGTCTGCACGCGGCGCAGCGCCTGCATGGTGTCGCCGGTCTCATCCTGGCTTTCGGTGGCCACGATGCCGTCGAAGTTGCCCTGCCCAAACTGCTCCAGCTGCTCACCCGCGTTGCGCAGGGTTCGGCCCACGCGCGCCACGGCCTGTACCAGCAGCACCAGCGCGCCTGCGGCCACCGCCAGGGCCACCCCGGCCCAGGGGAGCGAATGGCCCATCAGCAGGCCGCCCGCCACGCCAGACGCCAGCAGCGCCGCCGCCAGCAGCAGGAAGCGCGGCATCAGGTTCACGTCGCGCCAGCGGCGCTGCAACGAGGCCAGCAGCGAGGTCTTGACGGCCACTCCGTCCTGGATCTTGAGGCCACCGGCCCGCCCCTCGCGGAAGCGCCGGTACAGCTCGTCGGCCGCGTCCACCTGCGCCCGCGTGGGCCGCGTGCGCACGGACATATAGCCCGACACCGAGCCGCCCTCGCGGATCGGCGTGGCATTGGCCACCACCCAGTAGTGATCACCGTTCTTGCAACGGTTCTTGACCAGGCCGGTCCAGGGCCGCCCGGCCTTGAGCGTGGCCCACAGGTCTTCGAAGGCCTCCTCCGGCATGTCGGGGTGCCGCACGATGTTGTGCGGCTGGCCGATCAGCTCGTCGACCGTGAAGCCGCTGGCCTCGATGAAGTCATCGTTGATGTAGGTGATGCGGCCCTTGAGGTCGGTCTTGGAGACGATGGTCATCCCCTCCCTCAGCACGTACTCCTGCTGGGTCACGGGCAAGTTGCTGCGCATGGGCCGCTCCTTCTGGCTGACTACGGGGTGCGCCCTAGCGCTGCTTACGCGCGCCGGGGGCCGACGAAGTGTCGGCATCGATCTTGAAATAAGCCATCAGCTCCTGCAGCTGCGTGGCCTGGGCGGACAGCTCCTCGGCGGTGGCCGACAGCTGCTCGGACGCCGAGGCCGTCTGCTGCGTGGAGCTTGAGAGGTGGTTCATGGCGCCGGTGATCTGCTGCACGCCGTCGGCCTGCTCGCCCGACGCGGCCGAGATCTCCTGCACCAGCTCGCTGGTCTTCTGGATGGACGGGACCATGGAGCTGAGCAGGTGCCCGGCTTCCTCGGCCAGCCTGACGCTGGAGCCGGCGAGGTTGCCGATCTCCTGCGCCGCGACCTGACTGCGCTCGGCGAGCTTGCGCACCTCGGCCGCCACCACCGCAAAGCCCTTGCCATGCTCGCCCGCACGCGCGGCCTCGATGGCGGCATTCAAGGCCAGCAGGTTGGTCTGGTAGGCGATGTCGTCAATGATGGAGATCTTGGTGGCGATCTGCTTCATGGCGTCGGCCGTCTGGCTCACGACCTGGCCGCCCTGCATGGCTTCGCCCGCGGCCTGGGTGGCCATGCGGTCGGTGACGTTGGCGTTGTCGGCGTTTTGCTTGACGCTGGAGGCCATCTCCTGCAGCGAGGCCGTGGTCTCTTCGACGCTGGCCGCTTGCTGCGAGGCCGAGTGCGACAGCGACTGCGAGGTCTGCGAGACCTGCTCGGCGGCGGCGTTGAGCTGATCGGCCGCCACCGTCACTTCGCGGATGGTGCTGGAGACCGTGTCCACCAGCGTGTTGAAGCGCTCGCCCAGCGTGCGGAAGAAGGGCTCCTTGCCCTCCAGCACGATGCGCTGGGTGAAGTCGCCCTCCACGGTCGCCTCGACGATCTGGCTCATCTCACGCTCGGCGGCCACTTCGCCGGTGCGGTCCTTCCACTCCACCACGGTGCCCAGCCGCTGGCCCTGTTCGTCCAGGATCGGATTGGCCACCAGAGAGAACGTCATGCCACTGACCTGGATCTCGGTCTTGTACTCACCCTTGAGGTGGGCCAGCAGGTTGCGCTGGTGCCCGGGATTGCGATGGAAGCTGTCGAAGTTCGCGCCGATCAAGCGGCGCGCGTCAAACTGCGGCAGCGACTTGCGCAGCCCCGCCTCATTGCGCTGCATCATCTGCGTGACCGAGTGGTTCATGTAGATGATGTGGCCATCAGCATTGGCAATCATCACGTTGGTCGAGCAGGTGTCCAGTGCCTGGCGCACGCGCGAGTTCTCGGCGGCCACGGCGGCGGCGGCGGCTTGCGCGCTCAGCTCGTCGGTCCGGTCCAGCCACTCGACGATGGTGCCCGAGCGCTGGCCCTTGGCGTCCAGCACATGGCTGAAGCCCAGGTCAAACACGCGCGAGCCCATCTTGACGCGCGCCGTGTGCGCACCCTTGAGCTGGTCCAGCGTGCTGCGCAGCTGACTAGGGCTCTCGTGGAAGAGGTCGATGCTGGCACCCATCAGCTCAGCGGCGGAAAAACGCGGCACGGCGCTGCGAATCTCGCTCTCATGCCGCGCCATCAGCACCATGAGGGCCTTGTTGCCGTAGATGACGCGGTAGTCTGGCCCGGCCAACATGACTGCAGTGGCCGAGTTGTCCAGGGCCTCCTTGATGCGACCGTTCTCGGCACTCACGCGCGCATCGCGCTCGATGCGCTCCCTGAGCTGGCTCTGCATGTCACCCATGGCGCCAAGCAAACGGGCGACTTCATCGCGCGCGTTGTCCGATGTATCAAAGGCCAAGTCTCCCGAAGCGACCGCTTGGGCAGCGCGCACTGCCCGCTGCACCGGCTGGCTGACCGAGCGAACGATCACCCAGCCCACCGCCAGCCCCACAGCAAGCAACGCCAACAAGCTGCCCAACAGAACCGTGCGATTTCGTGACTCATCATGGATGCGTTGATGCAGCAGCTCCTCCAAAGCCTTGGTGGTCGCTACGTGCAAGTCGAATTGCGCCGACACGGCTTTGGTTCCTAGCGCGAAGAAGTCCGTCGAGGACATCTGCGGCTTGCTGCTGGCCAGCTCTGCCTTGAGTCTGTCGGTGAAAGCGTGGCTCGTCCCATCGGCCTCTCGCAGCGCAGCCTCCAGCTCAGTCTTGAGCGCGGGACGCAGCGCAAGGGCCTTGTCGATCTGGCGCTTGGCGCGCTCGCTCCAGCGCTCGGCTCCGCGCCCGTACGAGATAGCTTCCTGACGATCGGCTGCCCCCACCTCTTTGCCCGCATGGTGTTGTGCCAGCAAAGCGGCGCCCCGCCCACGTGCGGCAGCCAGCGACTCAGCCGCCTGAGGGAGCGCATCAACCACCGCGGTCATCACGTAGTAGCTCTCGGCCACGGGATCGAGCGTCAGGCCAGACTCGTCGCCAATGTTCTCAATCAACAGCAAGATGCGTTGAGCGAGGTCGGTGTGAGCGACGAAACTGGCAGTGGCGTCCAGTTGGCGATTGCTGACGCGCTCGACCAACTGCCTGAAGTCTCGCGAGACCGCCTGCAGCGATTCCATGCTGCCCTTGTATGAACCGGTGGCCTGCAGCTGCTTGCCCAGCTCGTCCAGCGTGCGCTGCAATGCCGCTGCAGCGTCGCGTCGCCGCGTCGCGGCCTCGGCATCCCCCTGCAAGGCCAGGCCCGAAGTCCCGCGGTGCAGTTGCAACTCCTTGAGGGCTTGCATCGCAGGGCGGACGTAGTCAATGCCAGCATCCTCGTCCACTGCCACACGGATCTGTTCGCTCTCGCTCTGAGTGACGAGAAAGAGCGGCACGGCCATGGCTACAACGCCAACCAAGCCCAGGATGAGAAAGCGCTGCCAGAGCAGCAGCTTGCGGAAGGCGTTCAACATGGTCGTTCTTTCGCCAGTTGTCCAGGGAGGGAATGCGGGCTCTGTGAACCGCCCCGGGTTTCGAGGAGGCTCCAACTCTAGAGAATGGAGCCATGAGG
>CALMQC010000391.1 GCA_937871895.1 uncultured Roseateles sp.
AGCGCTTCCTGAACCCCGAGCGCGTGTCGATGCCTGACTTCGACATCGACTTCTGCCAGGGCAACCGCGACCGCGTGATCGAGTACGTCAAGGAGAAGTACGGCCGCCCGGCGGTCAGCCAGATTGCCACCTTCGGCACCATGGCCGCCAAGGCCGCGCTGCGCGACATCGGCCGCGTGCTGGGCATGGGCTATGGGCATGTGGACAGCATCGCCAAGCTCATCCCCGCACCGCCGGGCAAGACGGTGACGCTGGCGACCCTGCCGCCCGACTTCGACCCCGAGAAGGCCAAGCTCATCTACGCCCGCCACGAGGCGCCGGAGCTGAACGAGCGCGAGGCAGCCGACGAGGAAGTGGCCGAGCTGCTGAAGCTCGCCGCGCGGGTCGAGGGCATGGTGCGCAATATCGGCATGCACGCCGGGGGCGTGTTGATCGCGCCGGGCAAGATCACCGACTTCTGCCCCATGTACCAGCAGCCGGGCTCGACGAGCGCGGTCAGCCAGTACGACAAGGACGACGTCGAAGCCATCGGCCTCGTGAAGTTCGACTTCCTGGGCCTCGCGACGCTGACCATCCTGGAGCTGGCCAAGGAGTTCATCGTCAAGCGCCACGCGGGCCAGGAGAACTTCGCCTTCGAGACCATCCCGCTCGATGACCGGGCCGTCTACCAGCTCTTCTCGGCCGGCCGCACCGAGGCCGTGTTCCAGTTTGAATCGCGCGGCATGCAGGGCATGTTGCGGGATGCCAAGCCCTCGCGGCTGGAAGACCTGATTGCGCTGAACGCGCTCTACCGCCCGGGCCCGATGGATCTGATCCCGACCTTCGTGGCGCGCAAGCACGGCAAGGAAGTCGTCGAGTATCCGCACCCGCTGACCGAGCCGGTGCTCTCGGAAACCTACGGGATCATGGTCTACCAGGAGCAGGTGATGCAGACCGCCCAGGTGCTGGGCGGCTACAGCCTTGGCGGCGCCGACATGCTGCGCCGGGCGATGGGCAAGAAGAAGGCCGAAGAGATGGCCATGCACCGCGAGATCTTCCGCAAGGGGGCTGCGGAGAAGGGCATCTCGCAGGACAAGGCCGACGAGGTCTTCGACCTGATGGAGAAGTTCGCGGGCTACGGCTTCAACAAGTCGCACGCGGCCGCGTACTCGCTGCTGGCCTATCACACGGCCTGGATCAAGGTGCATTTCACGGCCGAGTTCTTCGCCGCGAACATGACCATCGAAATGGACGACACCGACAAGCTCAAGGTGTTGATGGAAGACGCCAAGACCTTTGGCATCGAGTTCCAGTTCCCGTGCGTCAACAAGGGCGTGTACCGCTTCGAGCCGATCAACGATCGCCTCATCAACTACGGCCTCGGGGCCATCAAGGGCACGGGGCGCGGCGCCATCGAGTCCATCGTGGCGGTGCGTGACGCGGGCGGGCCTTTCCTCTCCTTCTACGACTTCTGCCTGCGCGTGGACCGCAAGTCGGTCAACAAGCGCGTGGTCGAGGCGCTGATCAAGGCCGGCGCCTTTGACAGCCTGAACCCGCACCGCGCCAGCCTGCTGGCCAGCGTGGCGCGTGGCTACACGCATGCCGAGACGACCGAGGCCAATGCCGACCAGGGCGGGCTCTTCGACTTTGGGGACTCCCACGCCAGCTCCACCGCCGAGCCAGACCTCGTCGAGGCGCCGGAGTGGAGCATCAAGGAGCGGCTCGGCCACGAGAAGACGGCCATCGGCTACTACCTGTCGGGCCACTTGTTCGACCAGTCCGCCACCGAGGTGCGCCGCATGGTCAAGCGCGCGATTGCCGACCTGGTGGACAGCCGCGAGCCGGTGTCGATTGCCGGCATCGTCTCCGACCTGCGCATCATCAACGGCCAGCGCGGCCGCGTCGGCATCTTCAAGCTGGACGACAAGACCGATGTCATCGAGTCCGTCGCCAACGAGGAACTGCTCAACGCCAACAAGGAGCTGCTGGCCGAGGACGAACTCATCATTGCCCAGGGCAAGGTGCAGAACGACCGCTTCTCGGGTGGGCTGCGCTTCAACGTGCAGGCGGTGTGGAGCCTCGCGGCCGCACGGGCCCGCTTTGGGCGGCATGTGCTGGTGCGCAGCCTGGGCGGGGCCGACAAGCTGGCGGCCCTGGTGCGCGAGTTCCCGGCGCGCGAGGTGGCGACCGACGAAGGCACCACCCGCCAGGGCCTGACCCTGCGGGTGCCCGTGCGTGTGGAGCCCGGCGCGGCGGGTGTGGGCGCGCAGTGGCTGATGGACCTGGGCGAGCACAGCCGCCTGTGGCCGGCCGACGAAGCCCTGGCCCGCTTGGCTGTCCTGGGCGACGCCGCCGAAGTGGTGTTTGACGCCGGATGACACGCTGCGCATGAGCCAAGCCCCGCGCGAACACCGCACCGGTCTGATCCTGACCGGCGGCGGCGCGCGGGCGGCTTACCAGGTGGGGGTGCTGGCGGCCATTGCGCAGCTGCGGCGCGACGCCGGGGCGACTCAGGGCACGCCCTTCCCGGTCATCAGCGGCACCTCGGCCGGGGCCATCAACGCCTCGACCCTGGCCTGCCATGCGGACGACTTCGACGGTGCGGTGGACGGTCTCGTGCACCTCTGGCAGGGCCTGCACGTCGAATCCATCTACCGGGCCGACGCCTTCGAGGCCGTGCGCAGCGGGGCGCGATGGCTTTCCATGCTCAGCCTCGGCTGGGCGCTGGCGCGCTGGACGCGCAGCCGGCCGCGTAGCCTGCTGGACAACACGCCGCTGCGCAACCTGCTGTCCAAGTATCTGGACATGAGCCGCATCGAGGCCATGCTGGCCGGTGGGCATCTGCACGCGGTGGCACTTGCGGGCTCCAGCTACACCTCGGGCCAGCACGTCACCTTCTATCAAACGCACCAGGCCATCGAGCCCTGGCTGCGCGAGCAGCGCATGGCCGTGCGCACGCAGCTGACGCTGGGCCACCTGATGGCCTCGTCGGCGATCCCCTTCATCTTCCCGGCGGAGGCGCTGGACCTGGAGGGCATGGACGAATGGTTTGGCGACGGCTCCATGCGCCAGAGCGCGCCCATCTCGCCGGCGGTCCACCTGGGGGCCGACCGCGTGCTGGTGATCGGCGCCGGCCGCATGAAGGAGCCGGGCGGCCCGCGCCACCGGGTGTCGGACGAAGCGCCAGGCATGGCCCTGGTGGCTGGCCACGCGCTGTCCAGCATCTTCCTGGACGCGCTGTCGGGGGACGTGGAGCGCCTGCGGCGCATCAACCGCACGCTGTCCCTGCTGCCCAAGGACAGCCTCGATGCCTCGGACTTGCGGCCCATTGAGCTCTTGGTGATCGCGCCGAGCCGCCGGCTGGACGAGCTGGCCGGCGAGCACCAGGCCAGCTTGCCGGCCTCGATGCGCGCGCTGATGAAGGCGCTCGGTGCCAGCGGCCAGGGCAAGAAGTCCAGCGGCGCGGCGCTGCTGAGCTATCTGCTCTTCGAGCCCAGCTTTGTGAACGAGCTGATCAACCTCGGCATGAGCGACACCCTGGCCATGCGCTCGCAGGTGCAGCGCTTTTTTGGCTGGCCCGAGCAGGCGCCCGATGTGGACCCGGTGCGGCTGCGCCGGGGGCGCTCAGCCGGCTTCGCTGGCAGCCGATGAGCTGGCAACCGCTAAGGGCTGGCCATTCACGCGCAGGCCTTGCGCTGACAGGCGCTGCGCGCTGGCGCGGCCCAGGCCTTTGACGCGACGCAGCGCGTCCGCCCAGTCGGCAAAGGGGCGCGCGGCCAGCAGGCGTTCGGCGAGTTGCGGGCCGATGCCGGGCACAGACTCCAACTGGGCGCGTGAAGCGGTGTTGAGCTCGACGAGCTCCTGAGCCCGTGCCGAGGCGGTCAGGCCCAAGGCCATCAAGGCTGTGCGGCGCTTCATCCTTCGGCGCTCTGCGCCCGCACCATGCCCGCATAGGCGCCGTCACGTGCCAGCAGGTCGGCATGGCTGCCGGACTCAACCAGGCGGCCGGCCCCCAGCACATGGATGCAGTCGGCCGCGCGGATGGTGGAGAGCCGGTGTGCGATCACGATCAGGGTCTTGCGGCCCTGCCAGGCCTCCAGCGCCTGCTGCACCGCACGCTCGCTCTCGGTGTCGAGCGCCGAGGTGGCCTCGTCGAAGATCCAGATCGGCGCGTCCTTGTAGAGCGCGCGGGCGATGGCCAGGCGCTGGCGCTGGCCGCCCGAGAGCTTGCTGCCGTTGGCGCCGATGGGCGTCTCCAGGCCCTCGGGCAGAGTCAGCACAAAGTCCCACAGGTGCGCAGCCTTGAGAGCAGCCTCCAGCCGCGCCTCGTCGCGCGTTTGGGCGTAGGCGACGTTGTCAGCCACCGAGGCATCGAAGAGCACGATGTCCTGCGACACGACAGCGAACTGGCGGCGCAGGGACGCGCGAGTCAGCTGCTCGATGTCCTGGCCATCGAGACGGATGGTCCCGCTATCGGGGTGGTCAAAGCCCAGCAGCAAGTGGATGACCGAGCTTTTGCCGGCGCCCGAGGCACCGACGAGGGCGGTGGTCTGGCCGGCGGCGCAGCGCAGCGTGAGGCCGTCGAGCGCGGGCGTGGTGGCGCCGGGGTAGGTCAGTTGCACGGTGTCGAGCTCGATCTCGCCGCGGGCGGCGCCGGGCAGCTCCAGCGTGCCGGAGTCCTGCTCCTTGGGCGCGTCCATCAGCTCCATGCAGCCGCGCGCGATCACCATGGCCTGGGTGGCCGGCTGAGTCAGGTCGGAGAGGTGGCGCAGCTTGGAGATCAGCAGCAGCAGGGCGGTGACGTACTCGGCACAGGCCTTGGCGCCTTCGCCCGTGGTGCGGATCTGCCAGACGGCGATGACGAGGA
>CALMQC010000392.1 GCA_937871895.1 uncultured Roseateles sp.
GCGGTGGAGCTCACGCCTCAGCGCGCCAAGGCCTTGAAGAAGCAGGCCCTGGGCAAGGCGTCTTGAAACCATCCCGCTTGCGCCCGCAGGCCGAGGCGGATCTGATCGACGCGGCCCAGCACTACGCCCAGGCTGGCAGCCCGGAGCTGGCCGAACGGATGTTTGACGCTGCGTTGGCCGCCTTGAAGCCCTTAGAACGCATGCCCGCCATGGGATCGCCCCGCCTGGGGCAGCTGTGCGAGATCTCCGGCCTGCGCGCCTGGCGCGTCCCTGACTTCCCGATGCAATGGCTGTACTTCGAGACGGCCGATCACCTGGATGTGGTGAGGCTGCTGGGGGACCGGCAGGACATCGTGGCCATCCTGGGTTGCAGCCCATGAGGTTTGGGCTCAGCCCAGCCCCAACCGCTTGCACAACTCCACCGTCAGCGCTGATTGATTGAGCGTGTAGAAGTGCAGCCCCGGCGCGCCGCCCGCGATCAGGCGCTCGCAGAGCTTGGTGATGACGTCGAGGCCGAAGGCGCGGATGGAGGCGGCGTCGTCCATGAAGCCTTCCATCTTCATCGCCACCCAGCGTGGCATGTCGATGGCGTCGCGCTGCGCGAACTGGGCGATGCGGCCGTAGTTGTGGAAGGGCATGATGCCCGGCACGATGGGCTGCGTGACGCCGGCCTTGCGCGCTTCCTCGACGAAGTGGAAGTAGGCATCGGCGTTGAAGAAGAACTGGGTGATGGCGCCGTCGGCGCCGGCCTTCATCTTGTCGACGAAGTGCTGCAGGTCCTTGGCCGCGTAGCGTTGCTGAGGGTGGACCTCGGGGTAGGCCGCGACCTCGATGTGCCAGTCAGAGCCTTGCGTCTCGCGGATGAAGCGCACCAGCTCTGACGCGTAGCGGAACTCGCCCGCCGTGGCGGTGCCGCTGGGCAGGTCGCCCCGCAGCGCGACGAGGCGGTGGATGCCCTGGGCGCGGTACGTGGCCAGGATCTCGGCAATGCTCTCGCGCGTGGAGCCGATGCAGGAGAGGTGCGGCGCGGCCTCGTAGCCAGCGGCGGCGATGTCCGTCACGGTGCTGAGCGTCTTCTCGCGCGTCGAGCCGCCGGCGCCGTAGGTGACGCTGAAGTACTGGGGCTTCAGGGCGCCGAGTTCTTGCACGACGGTTTTCAGCTTCTCGGTGCCGACGGGGGTGTTGGGAGGAAAGAACTCGAAACTGATGGGGGTGGTCATGCCTGCCCCTCGTCCGTCGAGTACGCCGGCCGATCCCCCGAGGGGATGCTCGCCGGCTCGGGAGCGGCCCAGCGCTCGGCTCGCGGCT
>CALMQC010000393.1 GCA_937871895.1 uncultured Roseateles sp.
TGTCCAGCAGCAAGGTCTGCCCCGGCTGCAGCGAGCGCCGCACCACCGTGCCGCCGGCATGCACAAAGGCCAGGCCGTCGCCCTCGAGCTTTTCCATGATGAAGCCCTCGCCACCGAAGAAGCCAGTCGAGAGCTTCTGCTGGAACGCGATGCCCAGCGACACCCCACGCGCGGCGCACAGGAAAGCGTCCTTCTGGCAGATCAGCGTGCCACCGAGTTGGCGCAGGTCCATCGGGATGATCTTGCCCGGGTAGGGTGCCGCAAAGGCCACGCGCTGCTTGGACGGCGCATGGTTGGTGTAGACGGTGGTGAAGAGGGATTCGCCCGTCAGCAGCCGCTTGCCCGCGCCCAGCAGCTTGCCCAAGAAGCCACCGCCCGAGTTGGAACCGTCGCCAAACACGGCATCCATGCCAATGCCCGCGTCCATGAAGAACATCGAACCCGCTTCACCAATCGCCGCCTCGCCGGGATCCAGCTCGACCTCGACAAACTGCATCTCCGAGCCCTTGATCTCGAAGTCAACCACGTCCATTGCCATTGCAAACACTCCTGAGGGAAGGCACAAACGGCGCGGATCTTAGCCAGCACCACAGCGGCCGCCGAAAGGGCATAGGCATCACAACACCGGCAGGATCAACACGCCCTGCGTCCGGCCCTCGACCATGCCCGCCTGGCAACCAGCCCAGCGCAGGGTCTCGCCTTCGCGCCGAAGCAGCACGCCTTGAGGCATCGGCTCACCAAGCAGTTGCGCACGCAGCGTGAGTCGCAGCAGTTCGAGATCCAGTTGGCGCGCCGGGTAGTCACGGAAAGCACCGTTCGACACCACGAGCAGGATCTGTCCGATGGAATTCCTCCAGCTGTAAGGCTGCAGTTCGCTCGGATCGTCGCGCCAAGGCGGTCGGCTCAGTGCCTCACAGGACACCAGACCGTCTGCCCGGGCAGTGGCCAGTCGCGCCAACCACTGGGCTTCAAACGTTTGCTCCGTGAGTTCGGGCAAGTAGCCCAACCCGGAACGGCAGAACTGCTGCGCCCACCAACGCACAGCCGACTCCTCTTGGTCGTCCAAGCGACAGCGCACGCCAATGTCCCGAATTGTTGCGATCGAATCGCGCTGGAACTGAAGTTCTGAGCCCGCCCATGCCCGCAGGCTCAGGCTGCCCGGCGGCAGGGGGCGCAGCAATGGCTCGAAGCGTGCCCGGCCCGCCACGCCCTCGCCTGCCTCACCCGCTGCAAGGCGCGCCACCAGCAGCCACTGGCGCTTCAGGGACGCCCCAAAAACCATCTTGCCAACCAAGCTACGGGCGCCGGCCAAGCCCTTGCGCGCAAATTCATCGGCGCGAGTCAGCGCGTCGAGCGCCTCGGTGGGCGAGGCCGCAAGGACGGCCTGCACCGTCCACCACAGCGTGCAGCCGGCAGCCGGCGCAAATCGCATCAGGCCTGGCGTTGGCACCACCTCGTCAAGCGAAACCGCTGCCGGGACCGGCACCTCTTCGATGCCCTCCATGCTGCGTGCCTGTTCGCACCGTGCCCCCATGAGTGCCGACTCGGCCAACCAGCGCCGCATTTCAGGGGCGCGCTGGCTCCACTCGGCCATGCATTTGCTGTCAGCGATCTCGCAATCCGGCGCTTTGAGTCGAGGCCACTCCAGGCGCTGCCGCTCGTGCTCGAAGCCGTTCTGCCAGTCCGCCAGGCCCACCGCGTGAATATCCTCGCCCGCAGGGGCGGTGATGCCGACGAGGTCGAAGAACCCGTTGCGCTCGGGCGCCAACGTCACAGCGCGCGGCATCAGCTCGGCAGGCGTCGGGCGCGGTTCGGCGTCGGCCCAGGGGCCGTTGCACGCCACCCAGGCCAGCACCACCGCCAACCCAAAGGCCAGCAGCCCCAGCAATGACTTCAGCAGGATTCGCTTCAAACGGCTGGCTCCCAGGTGCTCGACGCCGCGCAGCATCGCATGGGTGCCGCACATCACCGCGTGTCCGCTGGGTGAGATTCACCGCCGCGCACCGTAAGCTCCCCCCGCCGTTGAACCCTGAGTGCCTTTTGCCGTGAACCCTCCGCGTCTACCCTCCTCTCGCCCTCGGTGCGTTTTGCTTGCCGGCGCGTTTTTGCTCCCCCTACTGGCTGCGTCTGCGGTACAGGCCGACGACACAAGCCTGCGCCGCAGTGAAGCCCGCCTGATGCTGGACTACCAGACCGTGCGCGTCGAAGGTGACCGCGCGATCGACCTGGCTGCGCTGCAGCTCTATGCCCCGGTGACCGAAGGGCTGTCCGTGGGGGCGGGCCTGATGGGCCCGCTCGTCTCGGGCCAGTACTGCGGCTTCATGGGCGCCAGCGTCGGCGTGCAAGGGCGTGTGCGCCTGGGTGGCCGCTTCGTGGGCCTGGCTGCGCTCTCGGCTGGCGGGGGCGCGGGTGGGCGCAGCCCCGAGCACGCCAAGCGGCTCTCAGGCACGGGCAGCTTCGTGCGCGGGCAGTTGGGGCTCGGCTACGAAGTTGGCGGGCTGACCATAGGCGCAGGGATCTCGACGATCAAGTTCCGCAAGTCGCTGATCGACAGTAGCCAGCTCAACGCCTTTGTCGAGATCCCCTTCAGCTACCTGAGCGGCCCCTATGCCGCGCGGGGTGAGGCGCTGTCCAAGCCAGACGACGAGCGCGCCGCGCGCGAGATGGGCGAGACCCTGCTCAGCGTCTCCCTCGACAACTACCGCCAGCTCCGCGCCGTGGGCAGCTACACAGGCACCGTGCGCACGGGTGAGTTCCAGTTCTCGCACTTCCTGTCGCCTGACCTCTATTGGTTTGCCAACTTCGCCAGCGCCTACGCCGGCCTGCCCACTTACAACCAGCTGCTGGGCGGCCTCGGTTGGCGCTGGCGTGTGGCGCCGTCCTGGCGGCTCTATGCGCAGCTGGGCGTGGGCTCGGGCGGCTATGCGCCAGAGCAGATCGACACCGGGCCGGGCTTGCTCGTCTACCCCAAGCTGTTAGCCGAGTATTCGCTCACCAAGGACCTCGGCCTGGCCGTGACCGCCGGCTATCTGACGGCCCCCAAGGGCAGCTCACGCAACCCGACCTACGGCCTCACGCTGACGCGGCATCTGCGCGCGGGCCAAGGCCGTGACGACGCGCCCGCCCCAGCCACCTACCAAGGCCTGCGCGTCACGCTGCTGCACCAGTCGGACACGCAGCTGCGCTACCGCGACGTGGCGCACCCGGCCCTGCACATGCTGGGCCTGCAGCTGGACTTGCCGCTCAGCGAGCGCTGGTATCTGCCGGTGCAGGCCTCGGCGGCTTACACCTCCTACCTGGGCTACCCGGGCTATGCCGAGGTCTTTGCAGGGCTCGGCGTGCAGACCCTGGTGGCGCGTGGCGAGCGCCTGCAGTGGTTTGGCCAGCTGATGGGCGGCGCCAATGTGCACGGCAAGAGCGGCAAGCTCAACGCCGGCCTGCGCTACCTGGTGGATGAACGCCTGGCCACCAGCCTGAGCCTCGGCCGCATCGATGCCAAGAGCCCCAGCGGCGGGCGCTACAGCGCCAACAACGTGGTGCTGGGGCTGGACTACCGCTTCGCCATCCCGACGCGCTGAGCAAGCGCCAGCTGCGACAGGCGTCGCAGGGACTCCGCTCGGGCCTTGCAAGAAGACCCAGCCCGCCGCTGCAAGACAGCGGCGGTCGTTCGGCGCGCGTCGCTGAGTCCTCAGGACTCAGCTCGGTCGCGCCTCACCCCATGTGAAGCCCGCCGTTGCACGAGAAGTCGGCACCGGTGGTGAAGCCGCTGTCCGGGCCGGCCAGCCACGCCACCACGGAGCCGATTTCCTCGGGCGTGCCGAGGCGCTTGACCGGGATGGTGGCGACGATCTTTTCGAGGATCTCGGGCTTGATGGCGCGGACCATGTCGGTGCCGATATAGCCGGGGCTGACGGTGTTGACCGTCACGCCCTTGGCCGCCAGCTCCTGCGCCAAGGCCATGGTGAAGCCGTGCATGCCGGCCTTGGCGGCGGAGTAATTGGTCTGGCCGGCCTGGCCCTTCTCGCCATTGACCGAGCTGATCTGGATGATGCGGCCCCAGCCCTTTTCGACCATGCCCGGCACGACCTGCTTGGTCACGTTGAACATGGAGTTGAGGTTGGTGTCGATGACGGCCTTCCAGTCCTCGGGCGTCATCTTCAGGAACATGCGGTCCTTGGTGATGCCGGCGTTGTTGACCAGCACATCAATGGGGCCGTGCTCAGCAATGGCCTTTTCAAAGGCCGCGACGGTGGAGTCCCAGTCCGCGACGTTGCCGACGGAGGCGAAGAACTCGTAGCCCTCGGCCTTCTGCTCGTCGAGCCACTTGGTGAAGTCACGGCTCGGGCCACAGCCGGCGATGACCTTGAAGCCTTCCTTGGCCAGGCGACGGCAGATCGCGGTGCCGATGCCGCCCATGCCGCCGGTGACGTAGGCAACTTTTTGACTCATGTTCTTCTCCAGGAATTAGTTAAGAGATTCTGCGACGTATTCGGGTTCTTGGGCCGAGCGCCGGGCCGCCCCAAGCCGGCCCATGTGAAGCTGCTTGCGGCTCCATGCCGCCAGCAGCTTCGTCCCCTCGGGGGACCGACCAGACCCGCCCGCGTTCAGCGCGGCGGGACTGGGCGAGGGGCTCAAGCTCACCGTTCCACGGTGAGCGCCACGCCCATGCCACCGCCAATGCAGAGCGATGCGATACCGCGCTTGGCATCTCGCTTCACCATCTCGTGCAGCAAGGTCACGAGCACGCGGCAGCCGCTGGCGCCGATGGGGTGACCGAGGGCGATGGCGCCGCCGTTGACGTTGACCTTGCTCAGGTCCCAGCCCATCTCCTTGTGCACGGCGCAGGCCTGGGCGGCAAAGGCTTCGTTGATTTCGAGCAGGTCGAGGTCAGCGGCCTTCCAGCCGGCGCGCTCCAGGGCCTTGCGGCTGGCGGGCACGGGGCCCATGCCCATGATGGCGGGGTCGAGGCCGCTGCTGGCGTAGGAGGCAATGCGGCCCAGCGGCGTGAGGCCCAAGGCAGCCGCCTTGGCGGCGCTCATCACCATCACGGCGGCGGCGCCATCGTTCAGGCCCGAGGCATTGCCGGCCGTGACGCTGCCCGCCTTGTCGAACGCAGGGCGCAGGCCCGCGAGGGCCTCGGCATTGGTCTTGCGGTTGACGAACTCGTCGGTGTCGAAGATGAGCGGGTCGCCCTTCTTCTGCGCGATGCTGACCGGGACGATCTCGTCCTTGAAGCGGCCGGCGTCGATGGCGGCAGCGGCCTTTTGCTGCGAGGCCAGGGCCAGGGCGTCCTGCTGCTCGCGCGTGATGCCGTACTGCTTGGCCACGTTCTCGGCGGTGATGCCCATGTGGTACTGGTTGTAGACGTCCCAGAGGCCGTCGTTGACCATGGTGTCGATCAGCTTCCAGTCGCCCATGCGCTGGCCGTCGCGCGAGCCGGGCAGCACGTGGGGGGCGAGGCTCATGCTCTCCTGGCCACCGGCAATGACGATCTCGTTGTCACCCGCCACGATGGACTGAGCCGCCAGCATCACGGCCTTGAGGCCGGAGCCGCAGACCTTGTTGATGGTCATGGCCGGCACGCCCTGCGGCAGGCCGGACTTGATGACCGACTGACGCGCCGGGTTCTGGCCGCTGCCCGCGGTGAGCACCTGACCGAGGATGACCTCGCTGATCTGCTCGCCACTGAGGCCGCTACGACGCAGCAGGTCCTTGATGACGGTGGCGCCGAGTTCGGGGGCGGCCGTCTTGGCGAGCGTGCCGCCGAACTTGCCGATGGCGGTGCGGGCAGCGGCGACGATGACGATGTCCTGGGTCATGGAATAGCTCCGGTGAAGTTGAAGACTGGAATCTGGAATCAAGCTGTCTGCTTGACGTAGCGGCCAGGGGCGGGCTCGATGGCTTTGTACTTGCGGTTGCCGGGCGTCTTGGGCGCGGGCACTTGCCCCTTGCCCGCGTGGCTGGCGAGCCAGGTGGACCAGTCGGTCCACCAACTGCCCGGGTGCTCCACCGCACCAGCCAGCCAGGCGTCGGCCTCGGCCGGCAGCGCGGCGGACTTGCCGATCCAGTGGCTGCGCTTGTTCTTGGCCGCCGGGTTGATGACCCCGGCGATGTGGCCCGAGGCGCCCATCACAAAGCGCTTCTTGCCCTTGAAGATTTGTGTCGATCGGTAGGCGGCCTTCCAGGGCACGATGTGGTCCTCGCGCGAGCCGTAGATGTAGACGGGGGCCTTGATGAGGCCGAGGTCCAGCTTCTCGCCGCACACCGTCAACTTGCCCGGCTCTTTCAGCTCGTTCTGCAAGTAGGTGTGCCTCAGGTACCAGCAATACATCGGGCCCGGCAGGTTGGTGGAGTCGCCGTTCCAGTAGAGCAGGTCAAAGGCCGGCGGCTTCTCGCCCTTGAGGTAGTTGCCGACCACGTAGTTCCAGACCAGGTCGTTCGGCCGCAGGAAGCTGAAGGTCGTGGCCAGCTCGCGACCGGGCAGCAGCTGCGGGCCACCGGGCGCCTCGGGGCCGAGCGTGGTCTCGCGCATGCGCACCAGAGCCTCATCGACAAAGATGTCGAGCACGCCGTTGTCGCTGAAGTCGATCAGCGTGGTCAGCAAGGTGACCGAGGCAGCCGGATGCTGCCCGCGCGCCGCCAGCACTGCCAGCGCCGTGGCCAGCAAGGTGCCGCCCACGCAAAAGCCCAGGGTGTTGAACTGCCGATCACCGCCGAACTGCCCGCCGATCTCGCCCACCACGCGCAGCGCCTCGATCACGCCGTGCTCGACGTAGTCGTCCCAGGTCAGCCCCTTGCAGCTGTCGTCGGGGTTGCGCCAGCTGACGACGAAGACCCGATGGCCTTGCGAGACCGCATAGCGGATCAGCGAGTTCTCGGGCTGGAGGTCGAGGATGTAGTACTTGTTGATGCAGGGCGGCACCAGCAGGAAGGGGCGCGGGTGGACGGTGGGCGTGAGCGGCGCGTACTCGATGAGCTGGAAGAGCGCGTTCTCGAACACCACGCTGCCGGCCGTGGTGGCCACGTTGCGGCCCACCTCGAAGGCGCTCTCGTCCGTCTGCGAGACATGGCCGCGCCGCACGTCGTCGAGCAGGTTCTGAAGGCCCTTGGACAGGGTCTCGCCACTGCTGTCCAGCGCCAGCTTCAGCGCCTCGGGATTGAGCGCGAAGAAGTTGCTGGGCGAGGCGGCGTCCACAAACTGGGCCACCGCGAAGCGGATGCGCTCACGCGTTTTGGCGTCGGCCTCGACAGCGTCCGCCATCTGGTTGAGCGTGCGGCCGTTGAGCAGGTAGAGCTGTGCGAGGAATTGCGACATCGGGCTGGTCTGCCAGGCGTCGGCGGCAAAGCGGCGGTCCTGCGGCTTGGGCAGCTCGCCGCTGCCGAGCGCGGCGTTCCAGAGCGACGAAGCCTGCTTCAGGTAATCACTCTGCAACTCGGCCAGGCGCGCGGCCGAGATCTGCGGCAGATGCGTGAGCGACTGGCCCAGCGACTGCATCATCGAACCCAGGGCGTCGCCCTCTGGCTGAGACGACGCAGCAGCCGGGGTGGCTTTGACCTTCTTGCGGGCGACCATGAAACTCCTAGACGACTTGCCTTGCCAAGCACTAGCAAGCAGCTTGCCATCTTGGCATGACAGCAGGCTTGCGTCAGATCAGAACGCACAATCCCCCCCATGTTCCTGAACCTCATCGTGCTGGCCTGGGCCTACGTCGTGCTGATGATGGCGGCGGCCGAGGCGGTGAGCCCGCAAGGCAGTTGGCTTGGTGCGCTGATCACCCTGCTGCTCTATGGGGCGCTACCCCTCAGCATCGTGGGCTACATCCTGGCCACGCCGGCACGCAAGCGGGCCCGGGCGCTACGCGAGCAGGCGGATGCAGGCGGCCATGCGCCCAGCGGGGCGGCCCAGAGCCTCCCCGCGGAACGAATAGAACCTTGAGCTTTCGGTGAGCGTGCAATGCCCGCCGCCGCTCACCGCCCTCACCCCCGCAGCGGCCAGGCGCTCGCGCGCCAAGGCGTAGAGGTCGGCGCGCCAACGGGGTTCACCCGCCGCGTTGGGCTGGTAGGCAAAAGCGGTCTGGTCTCGCGCGACCGCTTCGCGCCCGAAGGCCTGCACCACCTCGGCCCCCACCTCAAAGGCCTGTGGCCCGATGCTGGCGCCCAGCCAAGCCTCGATCTCTGGCGGCTCGCAGGCCGCCGCTTCGCACAGGGCCTGCACCG
>CALMQC010000394.1 GCA_937871895.1 uncultured Roseateles sp.
CGTCGTCGTGGGTCATGCGGACGCCGAAACCCGCCAGCGCATCATTGCGCTCGCCAAAGGCGCGCGAGTGGTCGACTTGAATGGCTACGCGGACCTGCGCGGGGCTGGATTTGCGCAGTACGAAGGCATCTGCTGGTGAGCAGACTGAAAGTCGCGTTCATTTCGCCGGTGTTTCTGTTCCCGGCGGACGCCGGGGGCAAGATCCGTACGGGCAATATCCTGCGCGGATTGAAGGAAAGCGGGCGCTTCGATCTGACGCTGCTGTCTCCGGCAACGCAGGAGCAGCAGCGCGAGTGGCAGCCCGAACTCGATCGGCAATGCGAGCGCTTCATCGGCTGGCAGCCTAGCCCGTCACGCTCTCGCTGGCAGCGTGCGCCGGACCTGCTCTCGGCCTTGCCCGTCAATGTCGCAGCCGACCGCACGCCGGCCGCGGTTTCAGCCGTCGAGCAGGCGCTGGCGGCTGAACGTTTCGATGTGGTCGTGTTCGACTTCGTGCACGCTGCGGTACTCCGGCCCGAGAAGCTGGGCGGCGCGACGGTCTGCTTCACGCACAACGTGGAAGCGGAGATCTTCGAGCGCCACGCCAAGACAGCGCCGAGCGCGCTACTGCGGTGGATGTGGGCCTCGCAGGCTCGGAAGATGCGCCGCTTTGAGCGTGAGGCGCTGGCCCAATTTACTCGTGTCGTCGCAGTCTCGGACCGCGACGCCAAAAAATTTGCTGCCGATGGCCTGACGACGGCGCGAGCCATCCCGACGGGCGTCGACCTTGACTTCTTTGCGTGGCAGGCGCCAGCCGACGGCAGCCCCGTCGTCGTTTTCACGGGCTCCATGGACTGGGAAGCCAATGTCGACGGGATCCGTTTCTACATCGAGGAAGTGTGGCCGCTGGTGCGTGCCAAGGTGCCCGATGCGCAATTGCGCGTCGTCGGCAAAAACCCGCCACCCTCGCTGGTACAGCGGAATGTGCCGGGCGTGAGCTTCACCGGCTTCGTCGACGATGTCCGCGACCACGCCCGAGACGCGCAGGCCTTCGTGATCCCGCTGCGCGTGGGCGGTGGCACCCGCATCAAAGCGTTCGAGGCGATGGCCATGGGCCTGCCCGTGGTGTCGACGAGCATCGGCATCGAGGGTCTGGATGTGGACCATGGCGTGCATTTCCTGCGTGCGGACGGCACTGAGGAATTGGCGAATGCCACCTGCCGGCTCTTGGCCGATGGCGCCTTGCGCTCGAAGCTGTCACGGGCTGCACGCGAGCTCGTGGAGGAGCGTTTTGGGCACCGAGTCGCGGCCGAAGTCTTTGGTCGCATCTTGATCGAGGCGGTGGAGGCGCAGGCGTGAAGCCGCTGAAGGTCCTGACCTTCTCAACGCTGTTCCCTAGCAGCGCCAGGCCGAGTCACGGCATCTTCGTCGAGACCCGACTGCGCGAGTTGCTGAAGAGCGGCCAGGTCGAAGCGCGGGTGATCGCGCCAGTGCCGTGGTTCCCGTTCAAGCACCCACGTTGGGGCGAGTACGCCGAGATGGCCGCCACGCCGCGTCAAGAGGTGCGCCATGGCATCAGCGTCCTGCACCCGCGCTACCTGGTGCTGCCCAAGGTCGGCATGAACATCGCGCCCGCCCTGCTGGCTCGCGCTGCATTGCCAGTGTTGCGCCAGGTGCAGGCGGAGGGCTTCGACTTCGACCTGATCGATGCGCATTACTTCTACCCCGACGGCGTGGCCGCCGTGGCCCTGGGGCGTGCGCTGGGCAAGCCTGTGACGATCACCGCGCGCGGCACGGATATCAACCTGATCCCGCAGCATTCGGTGCCCCGCCGCCAAATCTTGCAAGCCGCGCAGGACTGCGGGCACATGATCACAGTGTGCGCGGCTTTGAGGGACGAGCTGATCGCGCTGGGCGCTCAAGCTGACAAGGTCACGACCCTGCGCAATGGCGTGGACCTGACCCTGTTCCACCCGGAGCCGCGCGAGCCGGCGCGACAGCACTTTGGCATGCAGGGCCATTGCCTGGCCTCGGTCGGTCACCTGATCGACCGCAAGGGCCATCATCACGTCATCGGCGCGTTGCCTGACTTGCCCGGCGTCAGCCTCTACATCGCCGGCACCGGGCCCGAAGAGGGCGCGTTGCGGGCGCTGGCAGCAAAGCTTGGTGTGCAGGATCGCGTGCACTTCCTGGGCCGGCGCTCACAGGCTGAGCTGCGCAGGCTCTACAGCGCCGCAGACGCATTGGTGCTCGCGTCCAGCCGCGAGGGTTGGGCCAATGTGCTGCTGGAGGCCATGGCCTGCGGGGCACCGGTCGTGGCGTCCAATGTCTGGGGTACGCCGGAGGTGGTGGCCGCCCCCGAAGCCGGTGTGCTGATGCACGAGCTGAGCGCCGCAGGTGTTGCCCAAGGGGTCACGCGACTCCGTGCGGCGATGCCTGACCGGGCGCAGACACGCCGCTACGCGGAACGGTTTGATTGGCTCTCGACGACCGAAGGGCAGTTGAGGGTGTTCAGAGGAGTCCTGGGTCTGCCGGGGTGACAGATGCGTGACCTTGCCTTGGTCCTGATGTTCGCGGCCATGATGATCATGACGCTGCGCAAGCCTGTTTTCGGGACCTACACCTGGGCGTGGGTGTCGCTGATGAACCCGCATCAGCTGTGCTATGGGTTCGCCGTCAGCCTACCGTTTGCGATGTTGACCGTGCTCGTCACGCTGGTGGCCTTCCCCACGGCGAAGATCCGGCAGCCATTCCCGGTCACGTCCATCACCATCGTCTGGCTGCTGATGGTCTTCTGGATGGGAGTCACCAGCCTCTTCGCCATGGCACCAACGGACTGGGTGCAGGAGCGCTGGGTCTTCGTGATGAAGATCCAGTTCATGCTGCTCATTACCTTGTTGCTGGTCGTGGAGAAGCAGCAGCTCTTCCTGCTTGTGGTGGTGGTGACCTTGTCGATTGCGTTCTTTGGCGTCAAGGGGGGCATCTTCACGTTGCTGACGGGCGGTTCCAACCGGGTCTCGGGGCCACCAGGCGGCATGCTGGCGGGCAACAACGAGGCCGCTGTGGGTTTGGTCATGGTCACGCCTTTCCTGTACTGGATGCGCATGCAGGCCACGGTGAAGTGGCAGCGCACGGCACTGATGGCCGCCTTGGTGTTGACCGTGTTTGCCATCCTCGGGACGCAGTCGCGCGGCGCGTTGCTGGCGGTGCTGGCGATGTCGCTGTTCCTGGGCTTGAAGAGCCGCTACCCCGTGCGTTTCACGCTGGGCCTGGTGGTGGTGCTGGCGCTCGCCATTGCCTTCATGCCCGATTCCTGGACCAGCCGGATGGAGACCATCGGCACCTACCAGGAGGACACCTCGGCGCAGTCGCGCCTGTGGGTCTGGAACACCTTGTGGAACGCTGCCGTTGACCGCCCCTTCGTGGGGGCTGGCTTTTGCGCGGAAGCGATCGAGGTCTACATCAAGTACGCGCCGCGCGACGATCGGTGGGCGGCCTTTTCTAGCCTTCATACGACCTGGGTGGCGCACAGCATCTACTTCCAAATGCTGGGCGAGCACGGGTTTGTGGGTTTTGGTCTCTTCGTTACGCTGTGGCTGCTGGTCTGGCGCCGTGCCACCACGGTGGCCAAGGCGGCCAGCAAGGTGCCGGATCTGGCCGGCTCCATTCCGCTGCTGATGTCGATGACCCAGGTGTCGTTGATTGGCTATGCCGTTGGCGGTGCCTTCCTGAGCCTGGCCTATCTGGACCTGCCGCTCTACCTGATGGCCTATGTGCTGCTCTCGGAGAACATCGTCAAGCGCGCCAGCAAGGCTGCACCACAGCGTGCGGTTGCGCTGGGTCCGACAGGAGCAACCGCATGAGAGCGCTGGGAAATTCGCTGCTGGCCGGCGCTCTGCAGTGCCTGGACACTGTGCTCGGGCGCAGAGTCTCGGTGCTCACCTTCCACCGTGTCCAACCGTTCCTGGATCCGCTGTTTCCACTCGAGATGCATGCGGCACGCTTTGACGCTTTGTTGACCAGCATCGCTGGCAGCTTCAATGTCCTGACCTTGGGTGAAGCGCATGAAGCCCTGAGCCACGGCAAGCTGCCGCCTCGTGCGCTCGTCATGACCTTCGACGATGGCTACGCGGACAACGCCACCGTGGCCTTGCCGCTGTTGCAGCGCCATGGCTTGCGAGCCACCTTTTTTGTGTCGACGGGCTTTCTTGACGGCGGTCGCATGTGGAACGACACCGTGATCGAGACGGTCCGGGCCTGCCCGAAGCCTGAGCTGGACCTGGCGGACTTTGGGCTGGGGCGTTTCACATTGGGCTCGCCCGTGCAACGCCGTGCAGCTATCGATGCGGTATTGCCCAAGATCAAGTACCAGCCCCTCGACCAACGCGAGCCCTGGATCGCCAAACTGCGTGAAGCTGCTGGGCACCCCGACCTGCCCGACGATCTGATGATGCGCAGCGAGCAGGTGCGTGAACTGCACGCCGCCGGCATGGAAATCGGCGGCCACACGGTGCGGCACCCGATCCTGACCGAGACTGCCGATGACCAGGCCCGAGACGAAATCCTGCGGGGCAGGGCAGCCCTCGAAGCCCTGATCGGAGCGCCGGTGAAAGTGTTTGCCTACCCCAA
>CALMQC010000395.1 GCA_937871895.1 uncultured Roseateles sp.
TTCCCCGCTACCAGCCAGCGCCCATCGGGCGAGAGGCTAAAGCTGCGCGGCGTGCGGCCGCCGGTGGGCGTGGTCTCGATGAAGCGCAGGGTCCCGTCCTGCTCGTTGACGGCGAACACGGCAATGCTGTCGTGCCCGCGGTTCGAGACGTAGAGGAAACGGCCGCTCGGGTGCACCAGGGTCTCGGCCGTGCTGTTGCCTGGGACGGTGGCGCCTGGGGGCAATGTCGACAGCACTTGCATCGACGTCATGGCGCCCGTCGCGGCATCCAGCCGGTAGGCGGCCACGCGGCTGCTCATCTCCAGGTTCACGTAGGCAAAGCGGCCGCTGGGGTGGAAGGCCATGTGGCGCGGGCCGCCGCCGGGCTCGGTGCGGGCGTGCGGGGGCTCGTTGGGCGTGAAGCGGCCGGTGGCGGGGTCGAGCCGGTAGATCAGGACCTGGTCCAGCCCGAGGTCGGGCACATAGGCGCGCGTGCCGGTCGGGTCGGGGTAGATGCCATGGGGGTGGGGCCGCGTCTGGCGCTGCGGGTCAACGCTGGCGCCGGCGTGCTGCATCGTTGAGCTGGCCGGGCCGATGCGGCCGTCCGGCCCGAGGGGGTAGGCCACGACGTTGCCGCCGTTGTAGTTGGCCAGCAGCAGCACGCGTCCGCTGGCGTCCACGGCCAGGTGGCAGGGGCCGTTGCCGCCGGCAGGCTGGGTGTTGAGGAGTTCAAGGCGCCCGTCCGCCAGCACGGCAAAGGCCGCCACGGCTTCGGTCCGGCTGCCATCGGCGGCTTGGCTTTCCGTCACCGCATAGAGCCGGTGCTTGGCGGGGTGCAGGGCCAGAAAGCCCGGGTTGGCGATGGCGGCGGCCAGTCGCGGTGCGCTCAAGGCGCCCGTCGCTTCGTCCACGCTGGCGACATAGATGCCTTGGCTTGAGCCGCTGGTTTCGGTGCCAATGTAGGCCAGGGTCTCGGCGCCAGCGACGACGGGCAGCAGGGTACCCATCAGGGCAAGCGCGAGTGCTTTCATGGACGGTGCGGTTCAGGCCGTGGTTGATGCGCGTGGCGCACCGTGGGGGGAGACCGGCCAGTCTAGGACCTCACCTCAGCCTGACGGGCGACTCCGGCAACTCGACTCACCGCCGTCGCCAGACGTCTTTCGCCTGCCCATGGCGACATCGATTGGCCCTGCGGCGATGACGCAGATGAGGGATGGGCGGCCCGGCGCACTTCTGCGACGATGCCCCACCCGTCGGAGTTGGAAGGCCGCTTGTCGGCCAGGTTCAACCCGGCGTGAATTTCTTCCTCGAAGCGAGACTGCCATGTCCATGCCATCCACCCTCCGCCCCGTCGCCGCCGCCCTGCTGTTGAGCGCACTCGCCAGCCAGGCCTACGCCGACGACCAATGGTTCTTGAGCGCCAAAGACCTGAAAGGCGACTCCCAGGTGGACGGCCGCAAAGGCCAGGTGGAGGTCTCGGGCTTCCACTTTGGCGTGACCGCCGAGTCCAGTTGGACCAAGGGCGGCGGTGCCAGCGTGGGCAAGCCGGTGCCCAGCGCGATCAGCTGGAACCAAGGCTGGGACTCAAGCGTCTCGACGATCTATACAGACATCTGGCAGGGCAAGGCCTTGTCTGGTCCGGCCACTTTCGAGCTGGCCCGCAGCGTCTATGACGGTCACGGCAAGGTCAACTCCAAGGTGGGCTTCAGCAGCAAAGCCGAAGGTGTTTTCTTCACCGACGTTGGCATGAGCCTGTCGTCGGGCTACGACGTGTCCGCCGTGGCCAAGACCGTGGAGTTCAGCTACGACCCGACCGCCTGGCGCGGCTCGGGCGAGAAGCAGACGCTGAAGTGGGACATCCCGGCAGGCAAGGCCGACACCTTGACGGCGTACAAGCCGCCGAGCACGACGGGCGACCACAGCGCGGCCGGCGACGGCGTGAAGGCCTATCTGCGCGTGGGTGACAGTGCCGGCCGCAGCACCGCCGTTGGCTACGAGAACTGGACCGACGTCGAGGACCTGAGCTGGGACGTGACGGCCATGACCAGTTGGCTCAAGGGCGGCGGCGCCAGTGTGGGCAAGCCCAACCCTGGCGCGCTCAGTTGGTCCCAGTCACTCGACGGCTCGTTGCTGTACGAGCTGTCCGGCATGCTGCGCGGGAAGTCGGTGCCGACCTTGGTGGTCGAGTACGTGCGCAATGGCGAGCATGGCCCGATCACCTTCATGCAAGACGTGTTCGCTGACGTGTACTTCACGTCCATTGATATCAATGGCACGGATGTGAGCAACTCGGTGGTGTTCTCGTCGGTCACCAAGACGATGTGGGGCACTGACAATGACGGCATGCGCGGCAACGTGCAGTCAAGCATCAAGTGGGACATCCCTGGCGGGAAAGTGACCACCTCCGGCAATTCGCCCGTCACGACCAGCTTGGGCTACCTCGGTGCTGGCAACCTCGATGGTTCGCCCTACGCATTGCCCATGGGGGGCAGCCTGCCCCCCCCGGTGGGCGTGCCTGTGCCCGTGCCAGAACCCGAGACCTGGGCCCTGATGCTGGCCGGTGTGCTGTTGCTGGCGCTGCGCCGCCGGGCCTTTGGCGCGGCCGAGCAGACGCGCTGAGCATCGGCCGCTACGCTGCATACAGGCCGGCCTGCGCCGGCAGATTCATAGGCCCGTCGAACGACAAGGTTCGGCGGGCCTTTCATCATGGCGACGCACTCGTGTGACAAAGTTCGCTCGCCGCAAGCGACTTGAGGGTGCGCGGCAGCGCTTCTCGGCCGGGCGCGGGTGTCGAATCTCCTCGGCTTGCGGGCGCATGCGCCCGGGTCCACGCAACGGGAGTACAGCCATGGCTTTGAAGCGTTTCGCCGGTCATCTGAACCAGCGCCCCCTGGTGAGGGACGTGGTGCCGTGGTGGCCCCTGCTGGCGCCGCGTTTGGCGGCTTGCCTGGCTGTCGCCGTCGGTGCGGCCAGCCTGGTGCTGCAGCCCGCCTGGGCGGAGGACGAAGGCCTGTCCACCGACCGGCCGGATTTCGTCGAGTCCAGCAACGTCGTGGGCAAGGGCGTGTGGCAGATCGAGACCAGCGTCGCCCATGAGCGGGACCGAAGCGGCGGGCTCAAGAGCAGCTTGCGCAGCACGCCGACGCTGCTGCGCTACGGTCTCAACGACACGCTGGAGCTGCGGCTGGAGACCGATGGTGCCTTGCGGCAATCCATGTCCGACGCCGGCGGCGTGACCCGGGCGCGCGGCACGGCCGACGCCTCGCTGGGCCTGAAATGGCATGTGCGCGATGGCGACGAAAACGCCGGCAAGCCGGCCCTCGCGCTGCTCGCGCACCTGGACCTCGACTCCGGCGCGGCCGCATTCCGCGCGCCGGGCAAGGTGCCCTCGCTGCGCCTGGTGGCCGAATGGGAGCTGCCCGGCGATGCGTCCTTTGGCGTGATGCCCGGCATGGCTTACGCGATCAGCGACACCACGGGCCAGTCGCTACTGGAGCGGCATCCTCGCCGCCACCTACAGCCGGCCCATCGTGGGTGCGCTGCGCGGCTTCGTCGAGTTGGCGGGCCAGGCGCTGCGCAGCAAACGCCAGGGCGGCAATGTCGTCACCTTCGACGCGGGCCTCACCTACGCGATCGACCTCGACACCCAGCTCGACGTCTCGGTCAACCTCGGCACCAACCGCCAGACGCCCGACCGCGCGCTGGCCATCGGCTTCTCGCGGCGCTTCCGCTGAGGCCGGCCGGCACGCGAGCCCGTCCCCCAGGCTTTCCTCCGGCCTGTCACCAAACCCGCCACCAGGGCCGGTGGCGCTGGAAGTGCAGCAGCGTGACGCCGGCCGGGTCGAGCAAGTTGGGGTCGGTCTCGCCCTCCAACTGGTAGCCAAAGAGTGCTGCCAGGGCCGCCTCGCCGAGGTCCAGCGGGTGGAAGGGCAAGGGGTAGCTCTCGTCTTCGGTGCGCGGGCCGTCCCAGAAGCGCTGCTCGAAGGGCAGGCGCTCGCCGATGTCCTCGATCACGCCCCGGTCGGGGTTGAGGCTGAGCGCACGCTGCAGCTGGCCGTCCTGCCAGACGGCATAGGCAAACCAGTCCACCACGCTGTGGGTCACGTGCAGGATCGTGGTGCCGCGCGGCGCGATGACGGCGGTCTTGGTGCGCGAGGGGTGGTCGATGGCCAAGCCCTTGTGGGCGATCAGACGCAGCCCCGGCCAGCAGCCCGCCACCACGCGGCTGCCCCGGGGGCAGGTGTCCACCAGCGTGCCGCTGCCGTCAGCGCGGTAGTCGTCCCGAGGGAAGCACTGGTGCACGAAGGCGGCAGTGGCGGCCGCGTCGGGCGGCGCGCCGCTCTCCAGCGCCGGGCGAACGGCGCCGTCCGCCTGCGCAATCATCCAGGTCTTGGCTCCCATGCGGGCCTCCGCCGTGTGACGAGGCCCCGAGGGTAGCTGGCCCGTGTGTCAGCGGAACAGCAGCTGCGCGAAGCGGTACAGGTTGCTGCCCCAGGTCTCGCCGTCGTGGCCGTGGTCGTCGACGTTCCAGAGGTGAGGCACCTGGTGCTGGACGAGGTAGCGGTGCACGCCCTGCGAGAAGTTGATCAGCCCGTCCTTGTTGCCGCAGGAGATGTAGAGCAGCTTGAGCTG
>CALMQC010000396.1 GCA_937871895.1 uncultured Roseateles sp.
AGGCCGGCGCCGCGCAAACGGCCCTCGCCGTCGTCAGCCCCGGCCCGCGCGCCGGCGCGCCGGATACCGCCGCGACCAAGGTCATGAACGCGGCGCTGGGCGGCCTCTTCACGTCGCGCATCAACCAGCAGCTGCGCGAGGTCAGGGGCTATACCTACGGCATCTACTCCGGCTTCCAGATGGGCCGCGAGCGCGGCAGCTTTGGCCTTTACGGCAGTGTGCGCAGCGACGTGGTGGGTGCGGCGTTGAAGGACATCGACCGCGAGATGGTGGCCATCCGCAAGACGCCGATGGGCACGGCCGAGCTGAGCCGCGTGCGCAATGCCGTGATGCTGGCGCTGCCCGGCCAGTTCGACACCAATGCCGCCGTCGTGCAGGGCTATGCCAACCAGTGGGTCATCGGCCAGCCGATTGAGGCGCTGCGGGCCCTGCCTGCGCAGCTCGGCAGCGTCAACGCCGCTGACGCGCTGAGGGCCGCCCGCCAGCACTTGGACCCCGCCCGCCTGACCGTGATCGCCGTGGGCGACCGGGCGCAGATCGGCCCGCAGCTGAAAGGTGCGCGTGGGGCTGTGTTGGAACTAGGCCCTGAGGGTGAGCCCCTGAAATGAGGCTGGCGGCTCAGGCGGCCGGATAGTTGGTGCAGCCCAGGCGCTCGGAGATGTCCTTGGCGGCCTTCTGCAGTGCCGTCACTACGTCGCCGACCTTGCTCGCGTCGTAGCGGAAGGTCGGGAAGGACACGCTCATGCCGGCCAGGGGCTGGCCCAGGCGGTCGAAGATGGGCACGCCGACACAGCGGATGTGGTCGTCGAACTCTTCGCGGTCCTCGGCAAAGCGCTGCTGGCGCACCTGCTCCAGCTCCTTGAGGAACTCGCTGCGGTCGGTGATGGTCTTCTCGCGGAACTTCTGGAAGGGGGCGCCGTCGAGGATGCGGTCGCGGCGCTCGGGGTGTTCCCAGGCCATCAGCACCTTGCCGATGGCGGTGCAGTGCAGGGGCGCGCGGCGGCCGACCTTGGAGTACATGCCGAGCATGTGGCGAGAGTCCACCTTGTGCACGTAGATGATTTCGCTCTCGATCAGCATCCCGAGGTGGACGGTCTCGCCGCTGAGGTCGGCGAGCAGGTTCATGTGGTGCTTGGCGAGGTCAACGAGCTCGGGGTAGGACAGGGCCTTGGCGCCGAGTTCGAACATGCGCATGGTCAGGCCGTAGCGCTCGCTGTCGGCCTCCTGGCGCACATAGCCCAGGGTCTTCATGGTCTGCAGGAAGCGGTAGACCGTGGCCTTGGGCATGGCCAGGCGCATGGACAGCTCGGAGACGCCGGTCTCATTGCGCTCCGACAGCGCTTGCAGGATGGCAAACACCTTGAGGACGGCGGCGACGCTTTCGGGCTGCTTGCTGTCGGGAAGGTCGTCGTCGATCGGGGCGGAAGCTGTATTCACGGCGCGGAGGGGGGAGGTGTCAGGGTGCATTGTCCATGCCTATGGCAGCGCTACCAATCCAGGGTTTGAGCGTTTCATCAGGGGTTCACACCCAGGCCTGGGGCTGCTTGGTTGTTGTATTCGGTCAGCCGGGCGGCGGTCTCGCCCACGGCGGTGTAGGGGCGGCGGGCGGTGGGGGCGACCCAGGGCCCGAGGTGGGGGCCCAGGCGGCTGTCGCGGATCAGCAGCTGGCCGTTGGGCGAGACGCCGGGCTGCCATTCGCCCTTCTTGACGCCTGCATCCCAGGCGCGGCCGAGGGCGACGCTTGCGGGGCTGAGGCCGGGCTCACCCGCCAGCTCGCTGTGCGTGACGAGGAAGCCGTAGCGCTCACCCGGGGCGGTACTGGGCGCAAAGACGATGCCGCCCTCGCCGGGGCCACGCCGGCCGGCGCGGCTGAGGATGCGGCTCTGATCGATGACCAGGCGCGCATTGCCGAAGATGAAGTCCACGTCGCCGGCAATCAGGCTGCGCCGCACCAGCATGCGGCCGAGCGAACCCGGCGGGCGACGGGCATAGAAGGTGTCCTGGTGGCCCCAGAGTTCGACCTGGTCGAGCAGCAGGCGGTCACCCTCCAGCAGCAGGGCCACGGCCTGGGCGCCGCCGGTCTCGCCACTGCCCGCAGGGTAGCCCTGACCCTGGCGCACGGCCTCCAGCGCGTCGTTGCGGATGCTCAGGCCGACGAGCTGGATGTTGTCCCCCAGCAGGGCGACGCTGGCGCTGCCGGCGGTGCCGACCTCGGGCCGGCCGTGGGCCATGCAGGGGTTGGCCTTGCCTTGCGATTGCGGCAGCGCCGCGTGCAGGCTGTGGCTGAGGGTGACGCGGCTGGGTGTGCCGGGGTCGCCGCGCAGGGTGAACGGCGCGCGCCCTTGCGCGCACAGCTGCTCGACATAGCGGCCGGGCTGGATCTGGATCAGCCAGCGCTTGCCATCGCCGGCGGCCTGCGCGGGCAGGGCGTCGAGCGCGGCTTGCACGCTGCGGTGCGTGCCGCTGCCGTCAGCGGCGACGATGAAATCTGGCGCGCGTCCTTCGTTGGAGCCGGGCTGCCAGCCGTCGAGGTAGTGCTGGGGCAGGTGGTGGGCCGCCTCGGCCGCGCTCATCTGCGGCCGCGCGTGCTGGGCAAGCGCTGGCAGGCTGAGCAGCAGGCCCAAGGCCAGCGCTCTCACGCAGGCGCCTCGACGTCAGCCAGGTAGAGCGCCGGCTCGCCAGGCTCTTTGTCGCAGCTGAACAGCACCCGTTTCTCGTCGGGGGTGAAGCTGGGGTGCGGGTGGGTGACCTGGCGGTTGTCCTTGTAGACGCCCCAGCCGCTGTCGTGGCGTGCGATGGGCTTGGTGACGCCGGCCTTGAGGTCGAACAGGTGCAGGTAGGGATCGCCTTTGAGCATCGCGTTGCTGGCGCTGCTGTCGCCGCTCGCCTTGCCGCAACCGTCGCCGACGATGAGGCTGCCGTCGTGGTTGCTCATCAGGTGCGAGCACTGCGGCATCACGGTCAGGACTTCGTTCTTGAGCGTGACCGGGTCGAGGCGGCAGATCCAGCGGTCCGGCGAGTCGTGGCGGTAGCTCACATAGATCATGGCGCTGCCGTCGGGCACCCAGAACTCGTGCGTGCAGCTCTCGCCGGCCTCGTGGGTCTTGCCGCAGCGTTGCTGGGTGCCGTCCTCGTTGATGAACCACATGCGCGCATCGATCAGGTCGTGCGGGCCTTCGTGGCAGTAGGCCACGGTGTGGTCGTCAAAAGGCCGGTACTGCGGGTGGCCGAGCCAGCCGCGCTGCTCCAGGATGACGGTGCGTTGGCCCTGTCGCGGGCCCACGAGGTCCACACTGAAAAGCCGGCACAACGGCTTCTGGTGGAACATCTCGTTGAATTTTTCCCAGGTGTTGAGCGGAAACCAGTCGGCGGCCGAGATCTCGATGCCGACCATCTTGGTACAGGCGCTGTTGGCCACCCAGGTGCCGTAAGCGACCCAGTCCGAGTCGGTGGTGTAGACCGTGGTTTCGCTCAGGTCACTGAGGTCGAGTCGGATCAGGTGGCGCTCGGCGCGCACGAAGTAGAGGAAGCGATCGTCCGGACTCAGGAAGCCGCCAAAGGTGTTCTCGCCCACGCCCTCGGTCAGCTGCGTGGCGACTTGGGTGTCCAGGTCCAGCAGGTGGTAGTTCCAGTTCGGGCTCGGGTGCGGCCCAAACTCACCGCCGAAGATCAGCTTGCGGCCGTCGTTCGTGAAGCACTTTTGGTAGAAGTAATTGCGGTGGCAGGTGTGCGTCAAGGGCGTGAGCCGTGTCACGCGCGCCCCGGTGTCGGGGTCGGCGGTGGTGACGAAGTTGAACTGGCGTTCGGTCGCTTTCATGGGCGATGTTCAGCGTGCGAGCCAACCGCCATCCACGGCCACGGTGTAGCCATTGACGTAGTCCGACGCCGGCGAGGCCAGGAAGACGACCGGGCCGGCCAGGTCCTCGGGCAGGCCCCAGCGGCCGGCGGGGATGCGGTCGAGGATGGCCGAGTTGCGGTTCTCGTCGGCGCGCAGCTGGGCGGTGTTGTTGGTGGCCATATAGCCCGGTGCAATCGCGTTGACGTTGATCTTGTGCTGCGCCCACTCATTGGCCATCAGCCGGGTGATGCCCATCACGCCGCTCTTGCTGGCGGTGTAGGAGGGCACACGGATGCCGCCCTGGTAGGACAGCATCGAGGCGATGTTGATGATCTTGCCGCCCGACCCTTGCGCGATGTATTCACGTGCCACGGCCTGGCTGAAGAAGAACACGGTCTTGAGGTTGAGGTCGACGACGTCGTCCCAGTCCTTCTCGCTGAACTTGATCGCATCGTCACGGCGGATGATGCCGGCGTTGTTGACCAGGATGTCGATGCGGCCGCCAAAGGCCTTGGCCTGGGCGACGAGGTCGGCCAGGCAGGAGACGTCGGACAGGTTGGCGCGCAGGTCGAGGAAGCGGCGGCCGGTGGCCAGGACGGCATCACGGGTGTCGTCCGGGTCGGTGACGTTGACGCCGACGACATCGGCCCCGGCTTGCGCCAGCGCCACGGCCATGCCCTGGCCCAGGCCGGTGTTGCAGCCGGTGACGATGGCCACCTTGCCGGCCAGCTGAAAGTGTTCGAGCACCATGGCAGGCCTTAGCGGAGGGTGG
>CALMQC010000397.1 GCA_937871895.1 uncultured Roseateles sp.
CGCGGCTTCTGCGGCCTGCACGGCCTGCTGCGCAGCGGTGACGGACGCGCGGCGGGCGCTGACGTCGGCCCGGGCGCTGTCACGCGCCGCCACGGCAGCGTCCAGCTCCTGGCGCGAGGTGCCGCGCAGCTCGGCCTGGAACAGGGTCTGCTGGCGCTTGGCGTCAAGCTCGGCGCGGGCCAAGCCACTTTCCGCTTGCGTCACCACCGCCTGGGCGGCAACCACTTGCGCCTTGAGCTGGGCCAGCTGAGCGCCACTCCCGGCCACCTGGGCCTGGGCCTGGGCGAGCTGGGCCTTGAGGCGCTCGACCTGCACCTCGGCATCCGCGGCATCGAGCTTGAGCAGCACGTCGCCCGCCTTGACGGCGGCGTTGTCCTGCAGATGCATCTCCGTTACCACGCCGGCCACGCGGGTGGACACCGGGTGCACATGGCCGGCGAGAAAGGCGTTGTCGGTCTCGACCAAGTGCTGGCTGCGCCACCACAGACGCCCACCCAGGTAGCCGCCGCCGATCAGCAGGGCCAGGCCCACCACGATCAAGGGCAGCGGCGGGCGGCTCTTGGCCGGGGGCGAAGCGGGGGTGGAGGTCTGTGCAGGGCTGTTCATGGGTAAGGGCTCGTTCGGGCGCTGGCGGCACTCTAGGGCGTCTCGATTCAATTGAATAGACTCGCAAAATTCAATGCTTCGTTCCAAAATCGGAACAATGAAAGTTGACGACCTGCTGCTGCTGGCGGAAGTGCACCGCCAAGGCTCCCTCTCCGGCGGCGCCCGCGTGCTGGAGCTGCCCAAGGCCACCCTGAGCCGCCGCCTGACGGCGCTGGAAACCAGCGTGGGAGCACGCCTCTTCGTGCCCGGCGCCAAGCGCCTGACGCTGACCGAACTGGGCCACGAGCTGGCCGAGCGCGCACTGCGCCACCAGGACGACATTGCCGAAACCCGGCAGTGGCTGGCCTCGCGCGACGCCACACCGCGCGGCCGCTTGCGCGTTGCCATCGGCAGCGAGTTCGCCATGCTCGTGCGGGCCGAGACCCTCGCCTCCTTCGTCCAGCTCGACCCCGAGG
>CALMQC010000398.1 GCA_937871895.1 uncultured Roseateles sp.
GGGCGGCAGTGTACGAGGCCACGCCCTTCAGAGCCGCACCTGGCCCTCGACCAGCGGCGTCACATGCCCGCCGACCCAAATCGTGTCGCCCTGCTTCTCGACGAACACGCGGCCATCGCGGCCGAGCACCGTGCCTTGCGAGACCACATAGCGCTCGGGCGCAAGACCGGCGCCAATCAGCCATTGCGCGAGCCCTGCATTGAGACTGCCCGTCACCGGGTCTTCGGGCACGGCCTCGAGTGACAGCAGGGCGCGCACCTCGAAATCAGCCTCCCCGGTCTGCTGCGCCACCGCGCCCACCTTTTGCAGCGGCGCGACGACGCCCAGCTCCAACGGTGCCAAGGCCTTGAAGTCGGGTTTGAGCGCCAGCAGCCGCTCGCGGGAGCCCAGCATCACGGCGCACCAGCCGGGGCCGTTGTCCACCCACTGGTGGGCCAGCACCTCGTCGCGGCCGATGCCCAGCGCCTCACAGACCTGGCCCAGCGTCGCGTCGTCCAGCGGCCCGGTACGCAGCAAGGGCGGAGCGGCAAAGGCAAAGCGGCCCTCAGCGGCGCGCCGCACCGTGACGAGACCGACGCCGCACTCTTGCACCACATCCGCGCCCTTGGGCTGACCACCGGCCGCCAGCCAGGCATGGCAGGAACCCAGGGTCGGGTGGCCGGCAAACGGCAGCTCGCGCGCGGTGGTGAAGATGCGTACGCGGTAATCGGCCTCGGGCTGCGTCGGCGGCAGCAGGAAGGTCGTCTCGGACAGATTGGTCCAGCGCGCAAAGGCCTGCATCTCGGCGTCGCTCAAGCCCTCGGCGTCAACGACCACGGCGAGCGGGTTGCCTTTGAGCGGCACAGCGGTGAAGACATCCACCTGAGAAAAGCGTCTGAGGCTCAAGGCGTCAACTCCACCGCGCCTTCCATGGTCTCGCGCAGCACCTGACCCAGCAGGGCCACACCTTCGTGGATGAGCTCGGGCGACAGCGTGACGAAGGACAGGCGCAGGGTGCGCGCGTCGGCCTCGTGCGCGTAGAACGCACTGCCGGGCACGAAGGCGATGCCGGCCTCGACTGCCTTGGGCAACAGCGCCAGGGCATCGAAGCCCTCGGGCAGGCGTACCCAGAAGAACATGCCCCCCTCCGGTGCGCGCCACTCGCAGCCGGGCGGCAGGTGCTCGCGCAGCGCCACGGCCATGGCATCGCGGCTGGCCTTGTAGCGGGCGCGGATGGTGGGCACATGCTCGTCGAGGAAACCGCCCTTGATGACCTCGTAGACCACGCGCTGGTTGAAGCCCGGGGTGTGCAGGTCGGCCGCCTGCTTGGCCTGCAGCAGCTTGGGGTAGAGCTCCTTGGGCGCAATCATGTAGCCCAGCCGGAAGCCTGGCGCGAACACCTTGGAGAAGGAGCCCAGGTAGATGGAACCCTCAGGCCAGTAGGACGACAGCGCCGGCGGGGGCGGGTGGTCGAACCACAGGTCGCCATAGGGGTTGTCTTCGACGATGGGCAGGCGCGCCGCCTGCGCCGCCTGCATCACCGAAATGCGCCGCACGGCGCTCATCATCCGGCCGGTGGGGTTTTGGTAGTTGGGCAGCAGGTAGGCAAAGCGCGCGCCGGGCGCCTGCTTGGGCAGGTTGGCGATGGCATTGGGGTCCACGCCATCGGCGTCGCTGGCCAGGCTGGCGAAGACGGGCTCGAAGGGCGTGAAGGCCTGCAGCGCGCCAAGATAGGTGGGGGTCTCGACGCCGACCGGCGCGCCTTGGTCGCACAGCACCTTGCCAACCAAGTCGAGCGCCTGTTGCGAGCCGGTGGTGATCAGCACTTGGTCTGGCGTGGCCTGGACGCCCAACTGAGCCACCCGCGCCACCACCCACTCGCGCAGCGGGCCGAAACCTTCGCTCGCGGCGTACTGAAGGGCCTCGCGCGGGGTGGCGCTGAGCACGCGGTCACAGGCCGCCTGGATGGCCTCAACCGGGAAGGTATCGCTGCTAGGCAGGCCACCGGCCATGGACAGGATGCCCGGCTTCTCGGTGACCTTGAGGATCTCCCGGATGATGGACGGGTTCATGCGCGCGGCGCGCCGCGCTTGATGCCAGACGGAACTCATTGCGTCGAAAGGGGCTGGAGGCTCAATCGCCGGGTGGAAAGAAGGGGCCAGCATAGTCGGCGTTTGCGCTGCCGGGCCGCCTGAGGCGCCAGCAGCAGCTGGAAGCGGGCCGTCGGCCAAGCCTGCAGCATCGCGGCACTGCCCGCCGGCAGCAGGGCCGACTCGCCCACAGCCAGCCAGTGGTCCCAGCGCTGGCCGTCCAGAGTCAGCCAGACCAGGCCGTGCGTGATGACCAGGCTGCGGTCCTGCCGGTCCGGCGCCAGGCGCAGCACGTCGGCGCCAGACAGGTGCTGTTCAAACTGCGAGAGCGTCATCGCGTCGGTCCTCCTTGCACGGCCTGCCGTCTGCCCCACCAGACCACCGCCACCACCGCCGCAGCAAAGGCCAGGCTGCCAGCCTCGAGCGGCTCGCCCAGCAGGGGCACGGCAAACAACATCGACAGAAACGGCTGCAACACTTGCACCTGGCTGATGCGCAGCGTGCCGCCCAAGGCCAGCGCCCGGTACCAGGCAAAAAAGCCCAGCCACATCGACACCAGCGACACATAGGCAAAGCCCGCCCAGGCCGCGACAGAGGCAGGCTGCTGCGGCCAGCTGAGGGCGGCACTCGGCACCGTCAGCGGCAGGGCCAGCACCAGCACCCAGCAGATCACCTGCTGCGCCGGCATGCGCCGCGCCAACTGGCCGCCGCCCACATAGCCCGCCGCGCCCAGGAGCACGGCGGCAAACAGCAAACCGTCGGCCGCATTCAAGCCACCCGCGCCACGCCACGCGGCATAGCCCAGCACCAGCCCCAGCCCAGCCCACGCACTGAGCCAAAAGCCCCAACTGGCGCGCTGCCGCAAGAAGGCGGCAGCCAGTGCCGCCGTGGCCATGGGCAGCAGCCCCGTCACCACGGCTGCGTGCATGGCGTCCACCTCGCGCACGGCCAGGCCCAGCAACAGCGGGAAGCCAAACACCACGCCCAGGCAGGTCAGCGCCA
>CALMQC010000399.1 GCA_937871895.1 uncultured Roseateles sp.
TTGCCGACCTGGGCATGGAAGCCATCTACGAGTTCGACGTGGTGGACATGCCCGTCACCGTGGCCGTGGACGCAGGCGGCACCAGCGCGCACAACACCGGCCCGGCCGAGTGGCAGGCCAAGATCGGCAAGATCCCGGTGGCTGTGGCCTGACGCACTCGCTGCATCCAACAAAAACGGGCCGCCCATGGGCGGCCCGTTTGCTTGTCAGCGCTGCCCTAGGGCTCAGCGCGGCGCCACCGTCAGCGCGGTCAGCTCGCCGGTGCTGGTGATGGCTCCGGTGGGGGCCGGCAGCGTCACCACGGTGATGGTCTTGGGCACCTGCCAAGGCATGCCGTTGGTCGTCCACAGCGTCACATCGGTCGGGTAAGTGAAGCCGGCTTGCAGCGTGGGCAGCAGGGCCGACAGCAGCGGGCTTGTCGCCGCCGGGCCTTGAACCTGGAAGTCCTTGACCTGGAAGTTCACGCGGAACTTGCAGGCGTTGCTGAAGCTCTTGGCCGCCGTCGTCACCGTCTCGTTGGCGTCGCGGTTCACGACGAACTCGTACTTGATCACGATGGCCGTCGCGCCACCCAGCGGCGCAAAGCCGTCAGAGACGCTCTTGCCCTTGACCGTGGCGGTCACGGCAATCTTGCCGCTGCTGCCGCCCTGGATGCCGGCATTGGTCAGGCGCTGCTGCCAGTCGGCCGGCTCATAGGTCGTGACCGTGTCGCTCGCGCCGGCAGCCGCGTCGTCCTGGCCCAGCGCCGCACCCGTCACCGGGTCGAGGTAGACGGCCGTGTAGCCCACCGACGTGACCGAACCGCCGGTGACCGACACCGTGCCCACCACCGCCGCCGAGCCCTTGTAGGTGCCGCTCGCAAAGTCCCAGCGCACGCTGTAGGGCGTGGACCCAGCCGAGGTGGAGGTGTAGCGCATGGTGACCGAGTCACCCGCCTTGGCCACCAAGGGCGCGCATTCATTGCCGGACACCGCAGGTGACGGTGCTGGGGCCGGTGCTGGTGCCGGAGTGGGCGCAGGCGCAGGTGCGGGAGCCGGAGTGGGTGCCGGAGTGGGTGCCGGAGTTGGAGCGGGCGTGGGATCGGGAGCGGGCGCTGGGGTTGGCGCCGGCGTAGGTGCGGGCGCTGGCGCAGGTGCCGGCTCCGGCGCAGGTGTGGGTGCGGGCGCCGGCGCTGGGGTAGGTGCTGGCGCAGGGGCGGGAGCCGGCGCAGGAGCGGGCGGCGGCGACGGCGGCGGGTTGAAGTCGCCACCACCGCCGCAGGCCACCAAACTGGTGGCCCCGACGAGGGCGAGGACGGCCAGGGGCCGAGGAGCAGGACGGATCGGGGCGCGCGGGGGCATGTCGGGATCTCCGGAGAAGAGGAATGGGAGGACTTCATTCCGTCTACGCAGGTCCCGACGCCGCAACGGCTCATCTCACCCGCAAATGGGGGGCCAAGCCCTGAGCACCCCTGCTCAGCGGGCCGCGCCCGGCAGCCTTCAAGGCAAGGCGCGCGTTCCCCGAGACAACAGCCAGCGCCCTTCCATCGAGGCATCCAGAGGCAAGCTACCTGCTTTGGCCAAGGGGTCCAGCAGGTCATGCAGACGCGTCGCAATCTCGCGCCGCAGCGGGGCGGCGTCCAGCACCCCAGCGTCCGACAGCTGGGCGAGGACGCCCAGCAACTGCGCAGCTTCAGCTCGCTGAGTCTGGTCGCGTAGGTCGCGGGCGCCGACGACCTCAGCGATGTGGTCCAAGGCCCTTTGCGCCGACTTGCCCGCCAGGTCGGACGCCGCATTCGCGCCGGATGCGCCCGCCAGCGCCATCTCTACCCGGGCGAGCGCACCAAAGTCGCCGGCATGCGGCGGCTCTCCAGGCTTCAGCAAGCCTCGCTGCAGCAAGTCATTCAAGCGCTCCGCCGCCTGCCGGGCTGCCGCGCGCTGGTGCAGCAAGGCACGCGCGATGGTCGCGTCGGCGTCCACCCAGACGCGCTCGACGCGAGCGTCATCGCTCTCCAGTTCAACACCGGCCTTCTTCAAGCTGGCGATGCCCCGTTCGTAGGCCTGAAGCACGTCGGCCGGCCGACCTTCACGCAGCCCGGTCAGCAAGACCTCGTTCAGCAGTGCCAGATAGGTGACACGTTGGTTCTGATTGCCCGGGTCACCCAACAGCATCTGTTCAGCCCGCAGCAACCCCCGATGGAACTGCGCCCGAGCCTCGGCCTCCTGCCCTAGGCGGCCTAAGGCTCGCCCCAGGTGCAGGTAGCGGCCCAATTCGATGAACTCACGCTCGGGTTCACCACCGGGCAGACTGAAGCAACGTTCCGCTGCGGCCTGCGCCGACTGCTCACCCGCGAGAGATGCAGGCAGACGGCCGATCACCGCATCCAGGCCGGCATTGAGATGCAAGCCCAGCGCGCGGACCTTCCAGGCCCGGGGTTGCTGCGGGAAGTCAGCCACCAAACGCTCGGTGCACTGCAGGACTTCGGGGGCCACGGCCAGCGCGTCGTCGAGTCGATTGACGCTGAGATCGCCATCCACCATGTAGGCCAGCGATGAGGTCTCGATCAAGGCCGCACAGACGAAGACGCGCGGCTTCAGCTCGCCCGGCTGCAAGGCTGAAGCCTGACGCGCGTGCTCGGCCACGCGCCGCATCAGCGCCAGCGCCTCAGGCAGCTCTCGCCTCACCCGCAGAACGGAGGACAGCCCCTCCAGCGTGGACACCATGGCACGGTGCCAATCCGCGCTCGCTTGCTGCCTGGCAGCCAGCGGCTCAAGCAGCGCCAAAGCCTGCCGGTAGTGGTCACGGGCCGCGTCGAACTCGCCCACGTTGTGGCTGTAGGCATGGCCTTCGAGGCGTGCCAGCGTGTTCAGAGCTCGGGCCAGTTCAATCCGCTCTTCGTCCGTCTGATCCGCAATGCCCGCTTGCCGCACCAGGTACTCGGCCGCGGTCTTGGCCAGGGCGCGCTGGGCCTCGGTCGCGCCCTTGCGCAGGCTGTCGTTGACCTCGAAGACCATTGAATTGGCCAGCTTGCGCACATCCGCCAGATGCCGCTGCGCCGCATCCCGCGCCAGCCGCGCCTCGCGGGCCTGCCAGAGCGTGCCAGCCAGGCCGCCGATCAAAGCCAAGGTGGCGAGTGACGCGGCGGCCACGGGCAGGCGGTGGCGCTGCACAAAGCGGGTGGCCAGGTAGGGCCAGCGCTGGCGGCGCGCGCTGACGGGGCGCTTGTCGAGGTAGGCGCGCACATCGGCGGCCAGGGCATCGACGCTGGCGTAGCGGGCCTCGGGCTGCTTGGCCAGGGCCTTGAGCAGGATGCTGTCGAGGTCGCCGCGCAGGCGTTGGCGCATGGCCTCCCAGTCGGGGCCGACGAGGTCTGGCGGCAGGCGGCTGGGGCGGGTCGGGGTTTCGTCAAGCACGCTGCGTGCGGCATCGGCCGGCGTGCTGGCGCTGCGGCCGTAGGGGCTGACGCCGGTCAGCATCACATAGAGCAGCACGCCGAGGCTGTAGACGTCGGTCGCCGTGCCCACGGCCTCGCCGCGCACTTGCTCGGGGCTGGCGTAGCGGGGGCTGAAGGGGCGCTCGCCAGCGCGGGTCAGCGTGGCCTCGTCGGAGGTCTCAGTCTCTGCAGCGGCCACCTCAGGCGTGCTCGCATCGAGCGCCTTGGCGATGCCGAAGTCCAGCAGCTTGACCTGGCCGGCTTCGGTCACCAGCACGTTGGAGGGCTTGAGGTCGCGGTGCACCAGCAGCTGCTGGTGCGCGTGGGCGACGGCGTCGGTCAGCTGCAGGAAGAGGCCCAGCCGCTCAGGCAAGGGCCGGCCCTCGCAGGCGGCATCGATGGGCCGGCCGCTGACGCGCTCCATCACGAAATAGGGCTGGCCATCCGCCGTGCGCCCGGCGTCCAGCAGGTGGGCGATGTGCGGGTGCGAGAGCCGCGCCAGCGCCTGCTGCTCCACCGCAAAGCGC
>CALMQC010000400.1 GCA_937871895.1 uncultured Roseateles sp.
CCACCAGGCTGGCGGCGGTGGCATTGATCACCACGTCCTGCCCGGCCGGCGCGTCATCGAGACCGCCGGCCTGCAAGGGCACGCCCAGGTGGGCGTGGCTGGCCTGCAGCTGCTCGGCCTTGTCGCGGCTGCGGTTGACGATGCAGATGCGCGCCGGGCCGGCATCGATCAGGCTGCCCAGCACGCCGGCCGCCGCCCCCCCCGCGCCGATCAACAGCACCGAGAGGCCCTTGAGCGGCCTGCCGGCATTGCGCTCGATGTCACGCACCAGGCCGACGCCATCGGTGTTGTCGCCTGCCCAGCCGTCGGCATCAAAGCGCAGGGTGTTGACGGCCTGTGCGAGCTGGGCGCGCGGCGTCAAGGTCTTGGCGAGCTTGTAGGCCTCGAACTTGAAAGGCACGGTGACATTGCAGCCCTTACCGCCCTCTGCCGCGAAGCGGCGGATGTGGCCCTCGAAATCGTCCAATGGGCACAGCAGGCGGCCGTACTCCAGCGTCTGGCCCGTCTGGGCGGCGAAAGCAGCATGGATGGTGGGCGAGCGGCTGTGCTCGACAGGATTGCCCGCCACGGCATATTGATCTGGAGTCATGGATTGGGCTGGGCGGCCAGCGTGGTGGCCAGGCCTTCGTCGCGGGTGAAGCGGAAGCGTGAGGTGATCACCAGGATCTCGGCGCCCTTGAGCATCTCGGCGCTGAAGTAGCCGAAGGGGCTGGCGGCCTGCACGATGGCGATGGCGCGCTGGTCGAGCCGTGCATTGCCAGAGGACTGGACCATCTCGACATCCACCACGCGGCCACGCGCGTCGATGTGCAGGTTCATGGTCAGCTCGCCATAGAGCTTGCGGCCTCGGTACTCGGGGAAGTCGCGCGTGCCGCGCTCTTCGATCTTGCGGCGCAGCTGGTCGTAGTACTGGGCGTAGACGACCTCGCGCGTGGCAGGGCTCACGTAGCGCTTGCGGGGCCGGGCGTTCTCGTTGTTGACGCGCTTTTCGATCTCGGCGAGCAGCTCGACCAGTTGGCGGCGGCGCTCGGCCTGGGCGCGCTCGGCTTGCGTGGTGGCCTCGCGGCGCGGGTCGGGCAGGGGCATCACGGCCAGCTCACGGCGAATCTGGGTCAGCAGTTGCTGCTGCTGCTCCTGCAACTGCGTGACCTGGGCGCGCTGCACCTCGGCCGCATCGCCCACCTCGGCGCGGGGCGAGGGCGGCAGGGGTGAGGTGGCACGGCCCCGGTCGGCGTCGCCGCCGCCCGCCAGGCTGGCCTGGGCCAGCACCTGCGCCTTGGTGGGCTGCTCCTTGGAGCGCGCGTTGACCAGCACCACCTCCAGCGGTGTGTCCTGGAAGATGCGGTTGAAGGTGTTGGGCGCCGCGATGCGCAGGAACAGCAGCCCTCCGTGGATGCCCACCGAGACGAGGAAGGCGATCTGGAGGGTGCTGAGGCGGCGCATGCGTGAGCGTCTCAGGCGGGCTCGCTGCTCGGCTCGGGGGCCTCGCTGACGTCGATGGCCAGGGTCAGCGGCGCGGCGGCTTCGAGCTCCTCGCCGTCGTCTTCGGCGCTGTCGTCCAGAGCAGCGGCGTCCAGGCGCTCGATCAGGTTGGCGTGCACATCGAGCGTCATCTCGTCGATGCCGGTGATGCGCACCCGCACCTGGGTGCCGCGCGGCAGGCTCTCGCAGCCCAGGGCCTTGAAGACCAGGGGCAGGGTGTCGGCGCGCACCAGGCCTTCCTTCATCACGCTGGCGGTCAGTTCGGTCAGACCCTGCTGCTGCAGGTAACGCAGGGTCCAAAAGCGTTCGATGCCGTTCTGGAAGCCGTTGTAGGCCGCATAGGCAGCTTCGAAGCCCGAGATGATCGAGAACAGCTGCGCGTCCTTGGGCTTGAAGGGCGCCACCAGGGCGGCGGTCTTGCCGTGGCGCGCGCAGGCAATGATCTGCCACTGGTTGACCAGGTCCACATAGCGGCGCAGCGGCGAGGTGGCCCAGGTGTACTGCGGCACGCCCATGCCGGCGTGGGGCTGGGGCTTGACGCCCATGCGCACCTTGATGCCCGGCGCCAGGCTGGCCTGGCTGCGGTAGATGCCGGGCAGGCCCAGCTCCGCCAGCCAGCCGCCCCAGGCCGAGTTGGCCAGGATCATGGCCTCGGCCACGATCAGGTCGAGGCTGGAGCCGCGCGGGCGGGTGCTGATCTCGACGGTTTCTTCGCCGGTCGGCGGCGCTGTGCGCTCGCCGGCCAATCTGAAGTTGTAGTCGGGCCGGTTGAAGGTCTCGGGCTTGCCGCGCACCACCTCGCGCGCCGCCTTCAGGTGCTTGGCCAGGCGCCAGGCAAAGGCCAGCTCGGGCGCAAAGGCGTAGTCGGCGGGGGCTTCGCCCGAGAGCGTCGCGTCGGTGATCACGCCGTCGAGCTTGTCGTGACGCAGGTTGGCGACGATGGGCACGCGCTCCAGCCGCGTCTCGCGGCTCTTCAGCTCGAAGCTGGCCTCATCCATCGTGAAGTAGATGGACACCGCCGGGCAGTCGCGGCCCTCGATCAGCGTGTAGGCCTGCACCACCTCGTCCGGCAGCATGGTGAGCTTCCAGCCCGGCATGTAGACGGTGGAGAAGCGTTCGCGCGCGACCTTGTCCACGGCCGAGTCAGGCTGGATGGCCAGGCCCGGTGCGGCGATGTGCACGCCAAAGGTGACGGTGCCCGTGCCCAGGCCCTGGACGGACAGCGCATCGTCGATCTCGGTGGTCTGCGAGTCGTCGATGGAGAAGGCCGCTACGTTCGCCAACGGCAGTTCGTCCTTGATGGCCGGGGCTTCCAGCGCCGGGAAACCGACCCCCTTGGGGAATTGCTCAAAGAGGAAGCGCTTCCAGTGGAATTGATAGGGGCTGGTGATGGCGCCGCTGGATTGCAGCAGGTCCAGCGGCGCGCGCTGCGACTGGCGACTGGCTTCGACCACGGCCTTGTACTCGGGGCCGTTCTTGTCGGGCTTGAAGAGGATCTTGTAGATCTGGTCCCTGATCGGCGCCGGGCACTGGCCGGCCACCAGCTCCGCCGCCCAGGCCTCGATCTGCAAGGCTTGCTGGCGCTTGCGCTCGATGCCCAGCAGCGCGGCCTTGACGGTTTCTTCGGGTGCCTTTTTGTACTGGCCCTTGCCCGCGCGGCGGAAGTAGTGCGGCGCCTCGTGCAGGCGCAAGAGCGCCGCAGCCTGATGCGTGACGCCGGCCTTGGCATCGAAGTAGTCGCGCGCCAGGT
>CALMQC010000401.1 GCA_937871895.1 uncultured Roseateles sp.
CCGCACTGCGCTTTGTGGACTGGCTGGAGCCCCTGCTGCGCCGCGAGAGCTATCTCGCCCTGCTGCTGGAGCGCCCGCAGGTCCAGCAGCGCCTGCTCAGCCTGCTGGGCGTGGCGCGCTGGCCCATGCGCTACCTGATGCGCCATCCCGGCGTGATCGACGAGCTGGCCGACGCCCGCCTCTTGCATGGCCGCTTCGAGCCCGCCGCGTATCTGGCCGAACTGCAGGCCCGCCACGCCGGCTGGACGCGCAGCGGCGAGACCGACGACGAAGAGGCCCTGCTCGACACCCTGCGCCGCGCCCACCATGCCGAGATCTTCCGCACCCTGGTGCGCGACGTCGAAGGCGAGCTGAGCGTGGAGCAGGTGGCCGACGACCTCTCCCTGCTGGCCGACGCCACGCTGCAATGCACGCTCGACTGGGTCTGGCCGCGCATCAAGAACCGCCACCGCGAGGCGCCCCGCTTTGCCGTCATTGCCTACGGCAAGCTCGGCGGCAAGGAGCTGGGCTACGGCAGCGACCTCGACGTGGTCTTTGTCTTTGACGACGAGGACGAGCGCGCCTCCGAGGTCTATGGCGCCTATGTGCGCCGCCTCGTCACCTGGCTGACGCTGCGCACCTCGGCCGGCGAGCTCTTCGACATCGACACCGCGCTGCGCCCCAACGGCAACTCGGGCCTGCTCGTCACCTCGATGGACAGCTTTGCCGCCTACCAGACGGGCCGGGGCAGCAACACCGCCTGGACCTGGGAACACCAGGCCATCACCCGCGCGCGCTTTTGCGCCGGCTGCCCCGAGCTGGCCGAGCGCTTTGAGGCCGTGCGACGCGAGGTGCTGACCGCCGAGCGCGACCTGCCCGCGTTGCGCGCCGAGGTGCAGTCCATGCGCGACAAGGTCAGCCAGGCCAAGGCGCCCAAGCCCGGCCGCTTTGACCTCAAGTACAGCGACGGCGGCATGATGGACGCCGAGTTCGCGCTGCAAACCCTGGTGCTCGCCCACGCCCGCCAGCACCCCGAGCTGCTGGCCAATGCCGGCAACATCGCCCTGCTGGAGCGCTGCGAAGCCGCAGGCCTGCTGCCCGCCGGCGTCGGCCACGCGGCAGCCGACGCCTACCGCGAGCTGCGCCGCGCCCAGCACCGGGCCCGGCTCGATGAGCAGTCCACCGCCTTCGACGCTGAGGCAGCGGCCCGCTTCCAACCCCAGCGCGAAGCGATCCGGGCCTTGTGGCGGGCGGTGTTCATCGGGTGAGCTGGGGTCTCAGCCTCGCCGCCTGGGCCCTGCTCGCCACGCTCGCCCAGGCGCTGCCACCGACCCCGTTGGCCTGGCAGGGCAGCCTGACTGAGCCCTGGCGTGTGTTCACCGCCGCCTTTGTGCACTGGACGCCCTGGCACCTGACGATGAACCTGGCTGGCTGCGCGGCACTGGCTGTGCTTGGCTGGCGCGCGGCCCTGGGCCCGCGCGATGCGGTGGCGCTGTGGCTCGCACTGCCCCTCACCCAGCTCGGGCTGCTGCTCAAGCCCGATCTGGTCAGCTATGGCGGGCTCTCGGGCGCGCTGCATGCGGCCACCAGCATCGCCGCGTGCGCGCTGCTGGCGCGCGGGGCGGCGCGCGAGCGTTGGGTGGGCGCGGGCATCGCCCTGGGCCTGGCCGTCAAGCTGGTGCTGGAGCAGCCCTGGGGGCCAGCGCTGCAAACCGTGCAAGGGCTCGACTTCCCGCTCGCGCCTTGGGCGCACCTCTGCGGCGCCGGAGCTGGCCTGCTGGCCTGGGCTGGCAGCAGAATCGGACGCCATGGGACGTGAAGCGAATTGCCATGCCTGCGTCGGTGCCGAGCGCGCCGACGCGAAAGCCCTGCTCGAAGCCACCGAACTGATCCTGCGCGGCGCGATCAAGCGGCGTTGGCCCTTGTCGGCCCTGGAGGCAGTGCGGGTGGAAGGCGATGCCCTGTGCTTCAGCGTGGGACCGGAGTCGGTGAGCTTGCAGCTGGGCGCCCCCGAGGCCGGCAAATGGGCCGACCGCATCGCCGCGCCGCCCAAGAGTCTCGCCGCCAAGCTGGGCCTGGCGCCCGAGCGCCCAGCCTGGGTGCTCGGGATGGTGGCCGACGCCGCGCTGGCCGACGCACTGGCAGGCCACACGGCGCCCACGCTGGCGACCGCCACGCAGTGGCTGGCGGTGCTGCACGAGCCCACGGAGTTGCCCGCGTTGCTGAGCCAACTGCAAGGCGCTGCGGTGCCGGCACTCTGGGCCGTCTACCCCAAGGGCGGCGCCATGGACGCCGCCGTGCGCACCGCGCTCCGCGCCGCTGGCTGGCGCGACGCCAAGGCTTGTGCTGTCAGTGAACGGCTGACGGCGACGCGCTATCTGCCACCCACGGTGCGCTGAGGCGCCTCGGAGACCCCGGATGTTTAGCAAGATCCTGATTGCCAACCGAGGCGCTCTTGGCCCCGCCAAGGCCGCGCCAGCGGCAGATCGGATGCCGGCCGGCGCAGCCGGGCGAGCAGGCGAGATCGCCTCGGAGACCCGCCATGTTTAGCAAGATCCTGATTGCCAACCGAGGCGCTCTTGGCCCCGCCAAGGCCGCGCCAGCGGCAGATCGGATGCCGGCCGGCGCAGCCGGGCGAGCAGGCGAGATCGCCTCGGAGACCCGCCATGTTTAGCAAGATCCTGATTGCCAACCGAGGCGAGATCGCCTGCCGGGTGGCGGCCACAGCGCGGCGGCTGGGCGTGCGGACCGTCGCCGTGTATTCGGAGGCCGATGCCGGCGCCGCGCACGTCGCGGCCTGCGATGAAGCGGTGCTCATCGGGCCTGCTTCGCCGCGTGAGTCCTACCTGAACGCCGAGCGCGTGATCGCGGCGGCGCTCGCCACCGGGGCGCAGGCCGTGCACCCGGGCTATGGGTTCTTGTCCGAGAACGAGGGCTTTGCGCAGGCCTGTGCCGACGCGGGTCTGGTCTTCATCGGGCCGCCGGCCTCGGCCATCCAAGCCATGGGGCTCAAGGCCGAGTCCAAGCGGCTGATGGAGGCGGCCGGCGTGCCGCTGGTGCCGGGCTACCACGGGGCCGACCAAGACCCCGCCCACCTGCAGCGCGAGGCCGACAACATGGGCTACCCGGTGCTCATCAAGGCCAGCGCAGGCGGCGGCGGGCGGGGCCTGCGCGTGGTGACGCAGTCCGAGGACTTTGCCGCCCAACTGGCGGCCTGCCAGCGAGAGGCCCTGGGCAGCTTTGGCGATGCGGCCGTGCTGATCGAGCGCTATGTGCAGCAACCCCGGCACATCGAGATCCAGGTGTTTGCCGACCGGCAGGGCCAGGTCGTCCACCTCTTCGAGCGTGACTGCTCGGTGCAGCGCCGGCACCAGAAGGTGCTGGAGGAAGCGCCCGCGCCGGGCCTCAGCGCCGAGCTGCGCACGCGCATGGGCGCGGCGGCCGTGGCAGCGGCGCGGGCCGTGGGCTATGTGGGCGCGGGTACGGTGGAGTTCATCGTCGAGCAGGACGCGCAAGGCGCCGTGCGCGACTTCTTCTTCATGGAGATGAACACCCGGCTGCAGGTCGAGCACCCGGTGACCGAGGCCGTCACGGGGCTGGACCTCGTCGAATGGCAGCTGCGCGTGGCGGCGGGCGAGCCGCTGCCGCTGCGGCAGGACGAACTGCGCCTGACGGGCCATGCCATCGAGGCCCGCATCTGCGCCGAGCAGGCCGAGGCCGGCTTCCTGCCCGCCATGGGCCGGCTCGACGTGGTGCGCTGGCCCGCGCATGTGCGCTTTGAGCGCGCCCCCGTGCGGGTCGATGCCGGCGTGCGTGAGGGCGATGCCATCAGCCCGCACTACGACTCGATGATCGCCAAGCTCATCGTCTGGGGCGAGAACCGCGCCCAGGCGCTGGCCCGGCTCGACGCCTCGCTGGCCGCCACGCATCTGGTGGGCCTGCACACCAATGTGGCCTTCCTGCGGCGCTGCGTGGTGACAAGCTCCTTCCGCGAGGCCCGGCTCGACACCGCCTTGATCGAACGCGAGCGCGCCGCCCTCTTCGATGCCCCGGGCCTGTCGCTGCCGCTTGCGCTGGCGGGCCTGGTGGCGCAGCTGCGCGCCGTGCAGACTGCGGCGGAAACCTCAGACCCTTGGAGCCGGCGCGACGGCTGGCGCCTCGCGGGGCCCGCGACCCAGTTCCTGCGGGTGGCCGTGGGCGAGGGCGTCCATGAGCTGCAGGTCCAGCACAGCCCCAGTGGTGCGCTATGGCTGTGCGTGGGTGGCGAGCGGCACGCGCTGCAGGTGCAGTCCCAAAACCACGAGCAGCACCAACTCAGCCTGGCAGGCCGTACCGTCCAGTTGCACACCTATGCCCAAGGCGACAAGGTCCACGTCTTTGCCGACGCTGGCAGCGCCGTGCTGCGCTGCCTTTCATCACTGGCTGTGGTCAGCCATGAAACCCAACGAGGCGGCCTCAACGCGCCCATGCCGGGCAAGCTCATCGCCCTGCACGTCAAGCCCGGTGACAGCGTCCAGGCCGGCCAGACCGTGGCCGTGATGGAGGCCATGAAGATGGAGCACACCCTCACCGCCCCGCGCGACGGCACGGTGGAGGCCCTGAACTACGCCGTGGGCGACGCGGTGGCAGAAGGCGCGGCGCTGCTGACGCTCGCGGACTCAAGCGCATGACAATAGGCGGCATGCAGCCCATCGTTCGAGTCGCCAAGCGCGGCCGTCAAGCCGCCGAGGACTTGGCCTACTGGCGTTCACGGCCGGTCGCCGAGCGCCTTGCAGCCGTGGAGCAACTCCGGCTTGAACACGCCGGCTTCGCCGAGCACCCAGATGCTGAACCGCGACTTCAAAGAATTTGCCGAGTTGCTCAACGCGCACGGCGTTGAGTACTTGCTGGTGGGCGGCTATGCGCTGGCCGCGCATGGGCATCCGCGCTACACCGGCGACATCGACTTCTGGGTGCGCCCCGACGCACAAAACATCGAACGTCTGCTGCTGAGCCTGCAGGCCTTTGGCTTTGCATCGCTGGGCCTGACGGCGGCGGATTTCGGTCCCGACACCGTTGTTCAACTTGGCCAGCCTCCGCGCCGCATCGACTTGCTCACAGCCATCGATGGCGTCGAGTTCGAAGCCTGCTGGGCACGTCGTGAGCAAGTCGATGTGGCCGGGCTACCGCTTTACGTGATTGCCCTGGACGACTTCAAGACCAACAAGCGGGCCACGGGCCGCATGAAGGACCTGGCCGACCTGGAAAGCCTTGACGAAGGCGAGGGCTGACACCCATGCTCCCCACCCACGTCACCCTTGTCGAGGTCGGCCCGCGCGATGGGCTGCAGAACGAAGCGCAGCCGGTGGCCACGGCCGACAAGGCGCGGCTGGTGGGCCTGCTGCAGCACGCGGGGCTGACGCAGATCGAGGTCACCAGCTTCGTGAGCCCGAAGTGGGTGCCGCAGATGGCGGACAACGCGGCGGTGATGGCTGCCATTGAACGTCGCCCCGGCGTGCGCTACTCGGTGCTGACGCCCAATCTCAAGGGCCTCGAAGCGGCGCTGGCCGACCCGGCGACGCGGCCCGACGAGGTGGTCGTCTTCGGGGCCGCCAGCGAGGCCTTCAGCCAGAAGAACATCAACTGCTCGGTGGCCGAGAGCATCGAGCGCTTTGCGCCGGTGGTGCAGGCGGCGCACGCGGCCGGGCTGCGGGTGCGCGCGGCGCTCTCGTGTGCGCTGGGCTGCCCGTATGAGGGCGACGTCTCGCCCGACGCGGTGGAGCGCGTGGTGCGGCTCTTCAAGCAATTGGGCGTGGACCACCTCGGCGTGGCCGACACGATTGGCGTGGGCACGCCGCGCCGCGTGCAGGCCGCGATGGAGCGGGCGCTCAAGCACTTCCCGCTGGCCGAGGTCAGCGGCCATTTCCACGACACCTATGGCCAGGCGCTGGCCAATGTCTATGCCTGCCTGGAGATGGGCGTGCATGTCTTTGACGCCAGCGTGGCGGGCCTCGGCGGCTGCCCCTATGCCAAGGGCGCGACGGGCAATGTCGCGACCGAGGATGTCGTCTACCTGCTGCAGGGCCTCGGGATCGAGACGGGCATCGACCTGGACCGGCTTGTCGATGCCGGCCACTTCATCTCCGGCGTGTTGGGGCGCGCGCCGGTGTCACGCGTGGCGCGCGCGATGCTGGCCAAGCGCCAGGTCAGCGCATGAACACGAGCCACACCCCGGTCACTGGCGACCAGCGCCTGGTCAAGCACATCAACCGCGTGGCCTTGCTGCGCCTGCTGCGCGACGTGCCGGGCCTGTCGCGCGCCGAGCTGTCGGACCGCAGCGGCCTGACTCGCTCCACCATCAGCCTGCTGACCAAGGAGCTGATCGACGAGGGCTGGCTGATCGAGGATGACGCCGTCGTGACCGGCCAGCTCGGGCGCCGGCCCGTGCCGCTGCGGCTGGATGGGCGCAAGCTGGCGCTGATCGGGGCGGAACTGACGCCGGACACCTTGCGCGTGGTCACCACCTCCATCCACGGCGACGTGCTGGAATCCCGCAGCGCCGAGCTGCGCCACATCGAGCCCGAGGCCGCCTGCCACCAACTGGTGGAGATGGTGACGGTGTTGGCCCAGCACGTGACGCAGGCGGGCCAACAGGTGCTGGGCATCGGCGTGGCGCTGCCCGGCGCCGTGGATGCCGCGCGTGGGCAATTGCGCGTGGCGCCCAACATCGGCTGGCGCGACGTGCCGGTGGGCGAGCGCCTGCGCGCCGAGCTGGCGGCCGTGAACCTCGGCGACTTGCCGGTGCTGTGCCAGAACGAGGCAGACCTGGCGGCGATTGGCGAGGTCGAGTTCGGGCCGCGCCCGGTGGACAGCCCCTTGATCTACATCTCCTGCGGCGTGGGCCTGGGCTCGGGCATCGTGCTAGGCCACACCTTGTTCACCGGCGCCACCGGCGCGGCGGGCGAGATCGGGCACACCACGCTGCAGGTGGGCGGGCGCGTCTGCTCCTGCGGCCGGCGCGGTTGCGCCGAGGCCTATGTGGGCCTGCGCGCGATTGCCGAGGCCGCCGGCCTGCGGCCCAAGGGCAGCAGCCTGGACCACGCTGGCCTGCGAGCCCGCATCAGCACTGGAGACGCGCAGGTGAGCGCCGCCTTCCGCGAGGCGGGCGAGCACCTCGGCGTGCTGCTGCAAAACGTCTGGACCACCTTCGACCCGCGCGCCATCGTGCTGGGCGGCGAGGTGGTGAGCCTGGGGGGCAGCGCCTTCGTGGAGCCGGCACTCGCCACCTTGGCGCGCTATGCGCAGGCAGCCGGCGTTGCTGCGCCCCAAGTGCGCGTGGGCCGCTTCAATGAGCTGGCGGCCGCGGTGGGCGGTGCCGCCTATGCGCTGCACGCGCTGATGAACCCGTATCAGGCGCGCGGCTGAGGGGCCTGGGCCGCCGGCGCGTGCAGCACGGGCGCAAAGGCAGCACGCGCTGCCGATGCCGACGCAGCCGTTGCTGCATCGCCCGCGCCCAGCATGCCGCGCGCCAGCAGCAAGGCCACCACGGCATCGGCCGCCATGTCGGCCGTGCCCCGGCTGGTGTCAAGCCGCAGCTCGGGGTGCTCGGGCGCCTCGTAGGGCGCGTCGATGCCGGTGAAGCCCTTGAGCTCGCCGCGCCGCGCCTTGCGGTAGAGGCCCTTCACGTCGCGCTGCTCGGCCACGGCCAGCGGGGCGTCCACAAACACCTCGACGAACTCGCCCTCGGCCAGCAGGTGGCGCGCCAGGTCGCGCTCGGCGCGGAAGGGCGAGATGAAGGCCGTGAGCACGATCAGGCCGGCGTCCACCATCAGCTTGGCCACCTCGGCCACGCGGCGGATGTTCTCGGCGCGCGCCGCGTCGCTGAAGCCGAGGTCACGGTTGAGCCCGTGGCGCACGTTGTCGCCGTCGAGCAGATAGGTGTGCTGCCCCAGCGCGTGCAAGCGCTGCTCGACGAGGTTGGCGATGGTGCTCTTGCCCGCGCCCGACAGGCCGGTGAACCACAGCACGCAGGGCCGCTGGCCCTTGAGGCCGGCGCGGGCCTGCTTGTCGATGCTGACCGCCTGGCGGTGGATGTTGGACGCCGCCCGGCAGGGCGACACCAGCATGCCCGCCGCCACGCTGCGGCCGCTGGCCGCCTCGTGCAGCGAGAACATGCGCAGCGGCCCCAGGGCCGGCGAGGGCTCGAAGGCCACCGGCGCATCCAGCCGCAGGCGCGCCAGCAGGCCGCGCCCAGGGTCCTGCTCGTCGGCGCGCAGCTCCTG
>CALMQC010000402.1 GCA_937871895.1 uncultured Roseateles sp.
GACCAGGCTGGCATTGCTGCCGCCAAAGGCGAAGGAGTTCGACAGCACCGCGTTCGCCGTCAGCGCCCGAGGTTCGGCCTGGATCAGGTCGAGCTGATCCAGCAAGGCGCTGGACCGCAAATGGGCATTGGCCGGTAGACGCCCGCGCCGCAGCGCCTGGACCGTAGCGACGAGTTCGAGGGCACCACCGGCGCCAATCAAATGCCCATGCAGGGCCTTGGTGGCCGAGACCGGCACGCCGCGCGGCCCGAAGATGGCCGCCACCGAGGCCGCCTCCACTGCGTCGCCTGCATCGGTGGCCGTGCCATGCGCGTTGACGTAGCCGATGTCGGCAGGGCGCAGGCCGGCGTCCTGCAGCGCCATGGTCATGGCGCGTTGCTGGCCGGCGGCATCGGGCCGCGAGAGGTGGACGGCGTCGGTGCTGTGGCCATAGCCGGCCAGCTCGGCCAGCGCCTGGGCACCGCGCGCCAGGGCGTGGGCTTCGGTCTCCAGCACCAGGGCCGCAGCGCCTTCGCCGAGCACCAGGCCTTGGCGTGCGTCGTCAAACGGCCGGCAGCTCTCGGCCGGTGCGGCGGCATCCAGCTTGGCCATCACGCCCATGGCCTGCCAGCACAGCAAACTGCCCACGTGCAGCAGCGACTCCGAGCCGCCCACCAGGGCCACGTCGGCACGCCCCGTGCGCAGCAGCCACAGGGCCTCGCCCATGGCCTGGGCCGAGGACGCGCAGGCGTTGGACACCGCCAGTTGCGCCGCACGCAACTGGTACTTCATGGACAAATGCGAGGCCGCCGAATTGGCCATCACGCGCACCACGGTGTACGGGTGGATGCGCGGCGGCCGCGCGGTGAACATCTGCTGGTAGGACGCTTCCATCGAGGTCGAGCCCCCGAGGCCCGTGCCCCAAGCCACCGCCGCGCGGTCGGGCTCTTTCGCGCGCTCGGGCAGGCCGGCCTGGGTCCAGGCCTGGGCACAGGCTTCCAGCGCCAGCAGGCTGTGGCGGTCATGCAGATTGCGCTGCGCGGGCGGCATGCCTGCAGCGAGTGGTTGCGTCACCGGTGCGATGGCGCAGGGCGCCAGGCCATGCTCAGCGCTGCCCGGGTGCGCGACCACGCCCGACTGGCCGGCCTCCAGGGCCTCACTCAGGGCCTCGACGCCCACGCCCAGCGCGCTGACCGCGCCCACGCCGGTGATCAGGATGCGCATGCGCGGGTTCTTCGTCGCTTGCGTCAGGCCACGGCTGCGGTCGGCACTTCGGCCTTGGCCGCCAACAGCTCGTCCACCAAGCTGGCCAGGCCGGCCAGCGTGGGCGTGCGCATGGCGCGGTCGTGCTCGATGCTGACGTGCAGCTCGTCTTCGACCGTGAACATGAAGTCCACCAGCCCGAGGGAATCGATGCCCAGCTCGGCAAAGGGCGTGTCGAGCTTGTCCGCCAGGGATTCGACGGCCAGCTCTCGTTCGGCGATGGCGCACAGGCGTTCAAGCGTGGTGGTGGTCATGGAGCACTCCAGTGGGGGAAGAAGCCACCGGCAGGTGGCGCGAGAGAAAGTCGCACACCCGGCGGGCGACGACTTCGCGTTCGTTGTCGAGGGTGAGCATGTGATAGCTGTCGCCAAACCAATGCACCTCGGGCGCAGCACCGAGCCGAGCCTGCAGCTCATGCACCGAACGCGGCCCGGCCACGTCGTCCTCCGTGGCGTGCAGCACCAGCGCCGGCTGACACAAAGCGCCCAGCTGCGCGCGCACATGACGGATCAAGCGCGTGGACTCATACAGCGCCGCCGCCGACAGCCGTGCCGCCCCGACCGCCGAGACCTGGCTGGTGGCCATGGCCTGGGCCACCCAGGCGCGCAGGCGTTCGTTCTTGAGCCCGAAGGGCGCCGTCTCCCGGAAGCTCATGCGCTGGCGCAGCAAAGGCAGGTAGGCCAGCGGCAGCAGGCGCCGCCAGGGCGAGACGTTCCAGCCGTCGAAGTGCAGCGTCGTGGACATCAGCACCAGCGCCGCCGCCGGGCGCTGCGCCGCCAGCGCCAGGCTCAGCACCGCGCCCATGCACAGCCCGCCCACCGCCACGCGGCCATGCTCAGCAACCAGTGCGTCGAAGCGGCGCTCGGCCTCAGCCAGCCAGTCCTCAAAGGGCGGCACCGGCGCCTTGAGGCCTGCGGCGGCGGTGATGCCATAGCCCGCCATGGCCGGCACCTCGACCACATAACCGGCCGACCGCAGGGCCTTGGCCACCGGCATCAGTTCAAGGGGATTCGCACATAGGCCGTGCAACAGCAGCACGGCGGGGCGGCGCGACAGCGGCGCCGCATCGGGACTCAGGGACATGGGACAAGTGTCGAATTCGAGCCCGTCAGGGACAGTTCCATGAGCTTGCCCCGAGCTGTCCTTGCCCCCAGCAGATCGGGGATGTGCAGCCGCGTCAGCCGACGGTCAGCACCACCGCAGGCCAGACGACGCATACTTGCTGCATGCGAATCCTGCTGGTCGAAGACGACGAACAACTGGTTGAAACCACCTCGCGCGCGCTGCGCTCGCAAGGCTGGGTGGTGGACTGCAGTGCGCGTGGCGAACAGGTGCTGCCCTCGCTGCGCAGCGACCCCTACGACATCCTGATCCTCGACATCGGCCTGCCCGGCATCGATGGCTACGAGACGCTGCGACGCGTGCGTGCCGCCGAGATCAGCCTGCCCGTGCTGCTGCTGACCGCGCGCGATGCCATCGAGGACCGCGTGCGCGGCCTGGAGGCCGGCGCCGACGACTACCTCGTCAAGCCCTTTGCGCTGAGCGAGTTGGTGGCCCGCGCCCGCGCGCTGGTGCGCCGCAGCCAGGCCCGCACCAGCAACACCCTGAGCCTGGCCCGCCTGCGGCTCGATCTCGAAGCCCGGCGCGGTTATGTGGGCGGCGAGCCGCTGGCGCTGTCGGCCCGCGAGTGGGACGTGCTCGGCTACTTGATGCAGCGCGCCGGCAAGGTGGTGGGCAAGGAGCAGATCGCCCTGTCCAGCAATGCCTGGGAGCAGGGCGTGAGCGACAACGCCATCGAGGTCTGCCTGTCGCGCCTGCGCGCCAAGATCGAGCCGGCCGGCGTGCGCCTGCGCACCGTGCGCGGCCTCGGGTATCTGCTCGAAGAATCGCCCCCCGCCTGATGCCCTTGCGGTCTGCACGGCCCGCCAGCCTGCACACCCGGCTGTTCAGCTGGTTGATGGTGCCGGTGCTGCTGCTGTTGCCGCTGCTGGGCCTGCTGCTGTTTGATCAGATCGAGCGCGCCGCCAACAGCTCGCTGGACGAAGCGCTGGAGGACATCGCCCTCACGCTCGCCGCACAGTTCGACAGCCGCAGCGACGAGCCGCGCATCGAGATCTCCAACCCGATGGACAAGGCCCTGCGCTTTGACAGCCAGGACGAGATCCTCTACGTGGCCGTCGCGCCGGGGCAGCGGCCACTGCTGGGCGATGCGGCCCTGCTGCGGGTGCAGCCGGCCCCGGAGGCGCTCGCGGCCGGGCAGCACCGCCAGTCCAATGTGCAGCTGGAGGGCCGCGAGCTGCGCCTGGTGCAGCTGGGCACGCCCTGCGGCCCCCACACCTGCCAGGTGCTGGTGGCCGAGACCCTGCGCAAGCGCCACACCCTGCTGGCCGAGATCGGCGCTGACCTCATCGTCATCGGCATCGGGCTGGCCCTGCTGATGGCCGCTGCCGTGTGGTGGGCCATCCGCCAGGGCCTGCAGCCAGTCACCGCGCTCAGCCTGGAACTGGAGCAGCGCGACCTGCATCGCCTGCAGCCACTGGCCTCGGCCCTGCCCGAGGAGCTGACGCCACTGCAGGCCGCCTTCAACCGCTTGTTTGACCGCTTGGCCCGCGCCGCCGAGGCGCAGCGCGAGTTCCTGGCCGACGCGGCCCACCAACTGCGCACGCCGCTGACCACGCTGCGCACGGAGATCGAACTCGCCATGCTGGAGCTCAACAAGGGCGAAAGTGCGCTCGACGTGAACGGGCTGCTCGGCCGGCTGCAGCAGCGCGTGGACCGCAGCGCGCGCCTCGCCCAGCAGTTGCTGGCCCTGGCGCGCAGCGAGGCCAACACCGAGCCACCGGTCCAAAACCTGGACCTGCGCGACGTGGCCGCCCAACTGGGCGAAGACTGGGCCCGCCGCGAACTGCCCGTCGGGCTCGACCTGGGCTTTGAGCTGGCACCCGCCGCCGTGCGCGGCGATGCCTTCCTGCTGCGCGAGCTGCTGGAGAACCTCGTCCACAACGCCGTCAACTACGCCGGCCCGGTCGCGCAAGTCACCGTGCGCTGTGGCAGCACGGGCCCCGAGGCCTGGATCGAGGTCGAGGACAACGGCCCCGGCATCGCCCCCGAAGACCGGCCCTCGGCGCTGCAGCGCTTCCGGCGCGGCAAGGCGACGGCCGGCACCGGCAGCGGCCTCGGGCTGGCCATTGCGGCCGACATCGCCAAC
>CALMQC010000403.1 GCA_937871895.1 uncultured Roseateles sp.
AGCAGGGCCCGGGCGGCGGCCACGCGGTCGCGGCCCACGGCCACCGGCACGTGGCCCCGCAGGTGTACCAGCAGGGGTTCGTCGCCGGCGCTTTGGGCGGTGGAGTCTGGGCCAAGCAACTCGATGCCATCGCCCTCACGCCGGTAGCCGCGTGACACCACGCCGGCCCGTAGGCCACGCGCCTTGAGGTGTTCCAGCAGCGCGAGCAGCGTCGGCGTCTTGCCGGCGCCGCCGACGATCCAGTTGCCCACCACGATCACAGGCACCGGCAGCTCCGCAGGTTGAAGCATGCGCGCGCGCAGCATGGCCGCCAAGCCATAGACGACGCTCAGCGGCAGCAGCAGCGTGGAGAGGACGCCGCCCGTCAGCCACTCGGCCTGCAGGCGGGCCGACAGCGCTTCAGCGAGCGTCCGTCTGGGCAGCGAAGGTGACACGCGAGAGGCCCTCGCGACGCGCGGCCTCCATCACGTGGATGACGGACTGGTGCGCGGCCGCAGCGTCGGCGGAAATGATCAGCGAGGCGTCATTGCGGCCTTGCGCCGCATCACGCAGCGCCTGCGCCAGCGACTCGACCGTGCGGCCTTCCACCGGCTGGCGGTTGATCACATAGCGCCCATCGGCTGCCACGCTGACGATGATCTCCTGCGGCCGGTCCTTGAGCTTCTCGGCGTCGGCCGAGGGCAGGGTGATCTGCAGCTCGGTGAACTTCGAGTAGGTCGTCGAGAGCATCAAAAAGATCAGGATCACCAACAGCACGTCGATGAAGGGGATCAGGTTGATCTCCGGCGGCTCGGTGTTGGGGCGGCGGAAGCGCATGGCCCGGCCTTCAGTGCACCGTGAAGCGCTTGAGCTGGCTCAGCAGGCGGTCAGCGCCCGCTTCCAGCTCCAGCACATAGGCCTCGATGCGGCCCTTGAAGTAGCGGTGGAACATCAGCGACGGAATGGCCACCATCAGGCCAAAGGCCGTGTTGTAGAGCGCCACCGAGATGCCATGCGCCAGTTGCGCGGGGTTGCCGCTGCCAGGCGTCTGGCTGCCGAAGATCTCGATCATCCCGACCACCGTGCCCAGCAGGCCCAGCAGCGGGGCGGCTGTGGCGATGGTGCCCAAAGTGTTCAGGTAGCGCTCCAGTTGGTGCACGGCGCGGCGGCCCGCAAACTCGAACACCTGGCGCAGCTTTTCCTCGGGGAGCTTGGTGTCATGGCTCACCGCGCGCAGGCCGGCGGCCAGCACGCTGCCCAGCAGCGACGACTCTTCCAATCGGTCCACCACGTCGGCGGCTGGCAACTGCTTTTGCGTCACGCCAAGCACATCGTCCAGCAGGCCGTTCGGCGCCACGCGGCGCGCCCGCAGGGCGGAGAGTCGCTCGATGATCAATGCCAGCGCAATGACCGAACACAGAAGCAAAGGCCAGATCGGCCAACCGGCGGCTTGAATGATCGAGAACAAAGCTTTCCTCGCTCGGAATGTCAGGGCTCGGGGCTTGAGCCGCCGGGCATTATGGCGGTACGTCGCGGCCTCGCGAGCGCTCCAAAGCCTGCTTCACGAACGCTCACACAATCCACTGCGGCTGTGGACAACTTTGTGGGCAAGCGGCCTGCGGGGGCGTGCGACCCGCGCAAAATCAAGGCTTTGAACAACTTGCCTCAACTTTGAGCAGCGGATTTGGACTTGCAGAACAAGGTCTTAGGGCTTCGTGACGGCTTCGTGAAGGGGTGGGCGGCCCGCCAGCCCAGCATCGGCGCGGTTGTGGAGTTCCGACCCCGCGCCAGCATTGGGCTGCAACGTGATTGAGCCGCGCGAAGCCGCATCAGGCCGTCGCGTCTGGGGCGTGGCTGGCCTGCTGGCGGCGCTGACGGAGAGCCTGAGCGCCCGATTTGGCGCGGTGACGGTGACGGGCGAGTTGTCCGGCTTCACGCGTGCGGCCAGCGGCCATTGCTATTTCAGCCTCAAGGACGCCGACGGCTTGGCGGCCTCGCTACGCGGCGCGATGTTCCGGCGCGCGGCTGGGCTGCTCGACTTCGAGCCCCAGGACGGCATGCGCGTCGAGATGCGCGGCCGTCTCGCGGTCTATGAGCCTCGCGGCGAGCTGCAGTTCGTCGCCGAGGCCATGCGCTTGGCCGGCGCGGGCAGCCTCTACGAGCAGTTCTTGCGCTTGCGCGAGCGACTGGAAGCGGCCGGCCTCTTCGCCCGCGAGCGCAAGCGGCCGCTGCCCAGCTTCCCGACGCGCATCGGCATCGTCACCTCGCTGGGCGCAGCGGCCTTGCACGATGTGTTGACGGCGCTGGCGCGCCGCGCACCGCAGGTCAGCGTCGTGGTCTACCCCAGCCTTGTGCAGGGCAGCGAGGCGCCGCGCGCGCTGGTGGCCGCGCTGGAGCTGGCCAATGTCCGCCAGGAGGTGGACCTGCTGCTGCTGGTGCGCGGGGGCGGCTCGCTGCAAGACCTCTGGGCCTTCAACGACGAGCGCGTGGTGCGGGCCGTGGCGGGCTCGGCCCTGCCCATCGTCTGCGGCGTGGGCCACGAGACCGACATCACCTTGGCGGACCTGGCGGCCGACCTGCGTGCCCCGACGCCCACGGCCGCCGCCGAGCTGGCCGCGCCCGCCCGGGCCGATTGCCTGGAGCGCCTGAGTGCCCTCGGTCGCCTGCTCAGCCTGCGCACGACGGCGCGCCTGGATGGCCAAGCCCAGCGCCTTGACCGCCTGGCCCTCAAGCTCTCCCGTCCAAGCGAACTCGTCAACCGCCAGAGCCGACTGCTGGCCCTGCTGGCGCAACGCACCCGTGCCGCGCCGTTGCGGCGCGTGGAGCTGGAGAGCCAGCGTTTGGCACGCCTGGCCGAACGGCATCGGCAAGCCATGGCGCGCCTGCTGCAGCGGCACACGTCGCGGCTCGATACAGTGGCGGCCCGACTCGGCATGTTGGACCCGCAGCATGTGCTCGCCCGAGGCTATGCCTGGCTGCAAGACGAGGCCGGCCAGCCCATCACCAGCGTGGCGCGCCTGCAGGTCGGCCAAAACGTCGAGGCCCGGCTGGCCGACGGCGCGGCCGAGCTGCAGGTCCTCAAGACCCGCTAGCGCTACGGCTTTTGGGCGCGGGGTGGACAGCCGTCTGCCTACAATCTTTGTCGACCCTGGCCAACGCCGGCCGCTCTGCTTTCCGAACCACTTCCCTCACTAGGACTCTCATGGAACACACCCTGCCGCCGCTGCCCTACGCCATCGATGCCCTGGCCCCCCACTACAGCAAGGAAACGCTGGAGTTCCACCACGGCAAGCACCACAACGCCTACGTGGTCAACCTCAACAACCTGCAAAAGGGCACCGAGTTCGAGTCCAAGACGCTCGAAGAGATCGTCAAGACCTCCAGCGGTGGCATCTACAACAACGCCGCCCAGATCTGGAACCACACCTTCTTCTGGAACTGCATGAAGCCGAACGGCGGCGGTGAGCCGACCGGTGCACTGGCCGCAGCCATCAACGCCAAGTGGGGCAGCTACGCCGCCTTCAAGGAAGCGTTTGTGAAGAGCGCCGTTGGCAACTTCGGTTCCGGCTGGACCTGGCTGGTCAAGAAGGCCGATGGCTCGGTGGACATCGTCAACACCGGCGCCGCAGGCACCCCGCTGACCACCGCCGACAAGGCCCTGTTGACCGTCGACGTGTGGGAGCACGCCTACTACATCGACTACCGCAACCTGCG